>DATGFU010000381.1:0-11635 GCA_035308865.1 Allostellaceae bacterium
ATGATGGTGAGCCGGTCGCGTTCGAGCGAGGCTAAGGCTTCGGCGGGATTGAACCGAGGATAGAGGTAGAGACTAGCGCCGTGCATCAGGGCGCCGAGCGTCACCACCGACAGCCCCACGATATGCGACATCGGAAGCGCCGCGTAGAGCCGATCCGCCGGCGCAAGCGACCGAATCGTGCCAGACGCCGTCGCGATGAAAAGCAGGTTCCGGTGCGTCAGCATCACGGCCTTGGGCATGCTGGTCGACCCCGACGTGTAAACCAGTGCAGCCACGTCGTCGGAACGGGCTTTCTCCCCCTCTTCCGGAGCTGCCTCCTGGTTCAACGGCCCCATGCTGAGGCCGTCGAGACCGGCGAGGTCCTGGACAACAGCGCGGTACCGCTCGGCATGCGCGCGCGCCTGGGGCGTCAGCCCCGCAGTGAAGAACACTCGGCGCGCCCCACAATGATGGCAAATCGTATGCATCTCCGGGGCCGATAGACGAGGGTTCACCATGACCGGCCAGGCCCCGGATTCGGTGGCAGCGAGGAACAGGGCCACGGCGGCACGGCAGTTTTCGCTGACGATCATGACGCGATCACCGCGCCGGACGGCCGCTCGGGCTAGGAGCTCGCCAGCCCGCGCGATCGCCACCGACAGCTCGCCGTAGTTCCAATGGCCGGCAGATTCGATCAGCGCAGGCCGGGTGGGCGACAACTCCGCCCAGTGGGATACGAGCTGCCCGACAGTCGGAGGTGACGCTGTCGTCGCGGCATTCCACCTGGATTCAAGCACCGACTTCGGCCTCGCGATAGCGACGGGGGTTCGTCGCCGGGAGCTGGAAGTCGTCAGCCGCCGCCGAGCACGGGCGACCGATGGCGTTCGGCGAAGGCTGTCGAGCACCGCCGGAACTCACGGAGGAATTCGTCCCGTCGCGGTGGTCGTCCTCGGCAACGATACGTGTGGCCAACCGGCGGGCGTCACCATTCAGCACCTGCATCGCTGGCCAACCTGCCGGGGCCACCTGTCGGCATCGCCGAAGAAGGAGATCGGCGGGGATTCGACTGTCATCATGGACTCCTGGAGCGTGTCCGGGTCCCTCAGATACCGACGCCCATACCTCTGCGGGCACTCTGTCGGAAAGGCACGTGTTCTTCAGCAGCGACCCCCAGCCACAATAGGGGAGCGCACGGATGGCTCGGGAGCTTCGGAAACTACCTAGTCGCGAAGGCCGTGACCTTCTCGCGGGTCACGCGGAGGTCAAGCAACCGCTCGGCCCAATCGATCCGCCGTGCCTTCTCGGAGCCTGGTTTCGATACGGCCTCGCGCGAACTCCTGGTGACTCCGGTCGCCCGGTTGCCCTCCAGCGTATTATATGCGTGTAGTTCTGGTACCCGACGATTGTGAGCCACCATGGCGAGGAAGCCCGAGCAGGCTGCGGCACTGAAGCCTCAACAGCGTCAAACCAAGCGTCGAACGCGCCCGATAGTTGCGCAGGCCGGCCCGCACCCCGTTGACGTGCATGTGAGTTCGCGCGTGCGTCTTGCGCGGCTCTTGGCCGGCAAAACGCAGCAATGGCTTGGCGCACAAGTGTTGCTGACTTTCCAACAGGTGCAGAAATCTGAGCGCAGATCGAACCGCATCTCTGCCAGCATGCTCGCCGAGTTTGCCCAGACGCTGGGCCGCTCCATCGTGTGGTTCTTCGAAGACGACAAGGCCGCGCCCGATGCGCGCAAGATCGATCATGCCATCGGCGAGCGGCAACGCCTGACCTATGAGCTGACCAGCAACTTTGCGAAAATCGAGAATGAGAAGGTGTGGCAGCACTTTGTTGGTTTCGTCCGGGCCATGGCAGAGGCGGGCTTGAAGGGCTAGCGGCGATCGCGCCGCGATCGGCTCTATCAGGCTCGGATCATTGTGCCTGACGTTCCCGACCCGCTGGTCCACGGGCCATGCCGTGAGATCGTCCGCGGCGTGGGGGACCAGCAAGCCGGCTGGTTTCCGGCGCTCGCAGGCGCCCGCCCGGCACACGTCCGCGATGGACCGGCATCCGACCGAACTCGGGCATTTCCGTGGGTATTTTCCGAACCTGCCGAATGCGTTGGCTTCGGTCTATTTGTTGCCTTGGAATACCCACGTCCTGAGAGAATAGCCATGTACTTATCAGGCGAAAGCCTTCTTGTCATCTTATTGGTTGGGATAGTTTCTGGCTGGTTAGCCGGGAAGATAGTAGATGGTGGCGGATTTGGCCTCATATGGGACCTCGTCCTCGGGGTGGCTGGCGCTTTCATCGGCGACTGGCTGTTGCCCCGATTGGGAATCAATCTAGGATCTGGAATAGTTGCTCTGATCATCAACGCCACGATTGGTGCTAGCCTGCTGCTCTTGATTATTAGACTTGTGTCCCATAGCCGCGGTCGGTGGGGAGGCCGTTGGGGCAGTCGGTGGGGTGGTCGGTGGTAATCCCCTTGCCTATCGCGAACTGACATTCCCATAGGGCCGCCCACAGCGTCGCCATGGTCGCAGAGTTTCCTATGCACTGCAGCCGGCCCTGGTCATCGACAAGTCTTTCGCGGACACGGCGAACAAGCATCGCCACGTCGGCGCCCTGGCGACTGCGGTAAGTATGGAGCTCGTCGAGGACTAGGAACGAGAGGCCCTCGCAGTTCGAGATCACTTTCCTGTCGATCTCGTCCTGCCGAGTCAGCAGCAGCTCGAGCATCATGAAATTGGTCAGGAGAATGTCGGGGGGATTGTGGGCAATCCTCTTGCGATCTGCTTGGCTCTCATGCCCGGTGAAGCGCTCCAACGTCACCTGCTTTAGCGTCTTGTCTGGCGCATCAGCGCCCGCCGACGCGTCTACAAAGATCGACCCCATCTCCGGGAGCAACAGCTTCTCGGCGACGAACCGCACGATCGAGCCACCCGCTTTGAAGCGGGGATTTATCTGGATCAGGGGCTCCGGCCAGAACCGTCGGCCCGCGTAGAGGCTGTCGAGCTGGGCAAGGATGTCAGGTGCGGGGACGATTGTGAAGGAACGCGCGAACCTCTCATAATCTGCGACCACCGAGTGCGCGAGATCGAATATGTCCATCCCGGTCGGGTCCCCCGTAAGCTCATTCGTGCTGCGTGGCGGATGCTATTCTCAGTTCATTTTCAGTTCAACGGAAGCTTGGATCACACTACCAAAGCTTGTTCGTCAAGCGGTACATGGGTGACGCGATCGATAGGACCGTGAAGGTCATGCGCTTCAAGAAATGACATTAATTGCGATTATGTATATCGGGCGATCATCCTTTCGCGCGAGCCGCCCGAGCCAAGCGTCATCGGCCGCGTCAGGGGATAGTTGGCGTCGGCGGATCTGGGGTCGACCCTCTAAGCTGCCGCAACGATCGGGACCGTTGCCATATGCTGGTCGACCGCATCGATGAATGGCCTGGGCAGGTCGAGATCGGCGCGAAGCCTGGTCCAGGCGTCCACTGTGCGCCGAGCGGCGTCGCGCGCGGCGCCGCCGAATCCAGCGGCGATTTTGACGAAAACCTTCAGGCTCATCGAGACCCAGAAGGAGATCGTCAGGGAGGCCGTCGCGCATGGCAAGGCGGCTAGGAACGCCAAGGACGATGGGGTGGCGCTGGTGCAAATGTGCAGGCCGTAAGTTGGCAGAGAGCACAGGAACGTAGCTGGCGGAAAGCGATGACGCTTGTAGGAGATAGGCTTCGTCCGCCCAGCCTACCGATCGGGCACCGGAGCCGGCACACCGGGGCGCACCGATTGTCCCCCAGGCGGGGCTCCCCGGGGTTAACCTGACATTGCCCTCGAAGGTGCATCGGCCGACGGGCATCCGCTGAGTAGTTTCCGAGTCTCCCGTTGCCGTCAGGCCGACGGCTATCGTCCAGACGATCAGTCAGCTGCCTTGACCGCCGGCGGACCGCGGCTCGCGCGCCTGCCCCTGCGGCCGCGACGCAGACGCATCCCATCCCCTGGACTCCCGGAGACGCGTTGAACATCGTCATGACCGCGACCGGCCTCTACCCGCTGCGCTTCGACCCGATCCTGCAGTACCGGATCTGGGGTGGCCGCCGCCTGGCGGACTGGCTCGGGACGCCGCTGCCCGGCGCCGGGCCGTTCGGCGAAGCCTGGGTGCTGAGCGATCGCGACGACCATCCCAGTCTTGTGGCCGACGGACCACTCAAGGGACAGACGATCGCTCAGTTGATCGAGGCGTCGCCGAAGTCGATCCTCGGGAGGCTGGCAGGGCGGTTTCGACGCTTCCCTTTGCTCCTGAAGTTTCTCGATGCGCGCCAGATGCTCTCCGTGCAGGTGCACCCGCCCGACGGCAGGGCGGATCTCCTGCCGCAGGGAGAGACCGGGAAGACCGAGGCGTGGATCGTTCTCGAAGCAGACCCGGGAAGCCGTATCTACGCCGGCCTCAAGCACGGTACGACCAGGGGCGATCTGCGCGCACTCTCGAAGCAGGCCGCGGCCGATCATTTGGCCAGTTTCGCGCCGGCACGCGGCCAGGCTGTCCTCATCGAGGCCGGCACCGTTCACGCGCTCGGTGACGGCGTCCTGGTATTCGAGGTCCAGGAAAACAGCGACGTCACATTTCGCCTCTACGACTGGGACCACATCGATGCGAAGACGGGCCATCGGCGCGCGCTGCAGATCGAGGAGGCGCTGGCCTGTATCGACCCGGCGCAGGGCGCCATCCGACCCGTCGTGCCGGTGGTCGAGGCAATGCATCGCGGCACGCGCGAGCGGCTGCTCGATTGCCCGCATTTCCGGCTATGGCGGCACGAAGGCGCGGCGCCATTCCTGGTGGGCATCGCCGATACGCCGCGGGTCCTGGTGTGCATCGACGGCGCCGGGGATATCGACCACGATGGCGTCGACTATCCGATGAAACGCGGCGCCGTCGTGCTGCTGCCGGCAGCGGTCGGCACTTGTCGCTTCCGACCCGAAGGTTGCGTCACGCTGCTGGAAATCGGCGTGCCGGACGAGCGATGAAAAATCTGATCATCTTCGATCTCGACGGCACGCTCGCCGAAAGCAAGGCACCGCTCGATCCGGAAATGGCGGGGCTGCTCGCCCGGCTGCTCGACATCGTCGAGGTTGCCGTGATCTCCGGCGGCGCGTGGCCCCAGTTCGAAAAGCAGGTCCTCTCACGTCTCCCACAAGATGCGCGCCTGAAGAACCTCTCGATCCTGCCGACCTGCGGGACGAAGTTCTATCGCTTCGACGACACGTGGCGGGCGCTCTACTCGGAGGATTTCAGTCCCGAGGAGAAGGAACTCATCATCGGCGCCCTGAACAAAGCCCTCGGGCTATCCGGGTTCAAAGCCGAAGAGCACTGGGGGAACCTGATCGAGGATCGAGGAAGCCAGATCACGTTCTCCGCCCTGGGCCAGGAGGCTCCGCTGGACGCAAAGGAGAAATGGGATCCGGACTTCGAGAAACGGAAGAAAATCAAGAAAATCCTTGAGTCTCTTATTCCCGCGTTTGCGGTCAATCTGGGCGGATCGACGTCGATCGATGTGACGAAGCAGGGCATCGACAAGGCCTATGGGGTCAAGAAGCTGCACGAGACGCTCGGTATCGCGATCGGAGACATGCTGTTCGTCGGCGACGCCCTCTTTCCCGGCGGAAACGACTATCCGGCGAAACAGGCGGGCGTGCTGTCCATCGAAGTGCGGGACCCGCACGAAACCAAGCGGGTCGTCGAAGCCACGATCGCGTGTCTGGAGAATGGAGACCGTCAGTGCCGGATTTCAAGCTGACGCGGATCGGCCTGGTCATGGAGCCGCAGGCGGGCAACCCGAACGAGGTGGAGGGCGTGCTCAATCCGGCCGCCGTTCGGGGGCGGGATGGGCAGCTCTATCTCTTTCCCCGTCTCGTGGGTCAGGGCAATTATTCCCGCATCGGCATCGCCCGCGTGCTGTTCGACCGCGCCGGCGATCCGATCGGCGTCGAGCGCATGGGCATCGCCCTGGAGCCGGAGGCCGACTACGAGATGACGGAAACCGGCGGCGGATGCGAGGATCCGCGGATCGTCTATTTCGAGCCGCTGCAGCACTATGCCATGACATACACGGCGTTTTCGCGCCGCGGTCCGCGCATCGCGATGGCCGTCTCCGAGGATCTGCTGCATTGGCGCCGGCTCGGGCTCGCATCCTTCCACCCCTATCGCGGCATCGCGTTCGACGGGGTGGACGACAAGGACGCCAGCCTGTTCCCGGTGCTGGTTCCCGACCCGTCCGGCCAGCCCGCGGTCGCGCTGCTGCACCGGCCGCTCTTCCCGGGAACCCGTCCGGAAGAGAAGGTCCGTCACGCCGCGCCCCGGGTCAGCGATTCCATCCTCGAATGCATCTGGATCTCGTATTGCCGCCTCAGCCCGAGAAGCGAGGAGCATCGCAACCGGCTGTTCGTTGCTCATCACCGCTTGGCCTGCCCCGTCGGCGAGTGGGAGCACCTCAAGATCGGCGGCGGCACCCCGCCGATCCTGTGCCGCCATGGGTTTCTCGTGCTCTATCACGGCGTGCACGACATTCCTCAGCCGGGCCAAGCGAAGCGCAAGCTGTGCTACTCGGCCGGCGTGATGGTGCTTTCGCGCGAGCATCCGAGCCGGGTTCTCTACCGCTCGCCGGAACCGGTGCTTGTCCCCGAGGGCCCGATGGAGCTCCGCGGCGCGGTCGAAAACGTCGTGTTCCCGACCGGCATCGACCGTCGCGACGATCTGGGCATGCCCGATCGCTTCGACGTCTATTACGGCATGGCGGACAACCGGATCGGCGCCGCACGCATGGACGTCCCGGCGGACCTGCCGCGCGACACGGCGGGCGCCTGTTCACCGTCGTTGGCGGATCCGGGCATCGGTGATGTCCCTAATCGGATACCCATGCTTTCAAAGTAGGACAGAGATAGATCAGGCGCGCTTGACGGCCGAATAACCGTGCGCTCCCATCTTCGACGCGTTCGACGAAGGGCACGCGGGGTGACCGGAACGATGGGTACGATCAAGGACGCAACATGGCGGTGGAAGCAGATTTTGGTCAGCTTTGAAAGTGATCTGGAATTGCTCCGAGCATCGGGTGAGGCGTCCGATAGCGAGGTGGCCAGGTTACTTGGCGCATGCATCAAGAACCTGTCCGAACTGATCGAGCATTTCGCCGCCGCCACGGAATGATCCCCGGCACGGAAGCCCCCGCGCACAAGGCGGGGGCTTCTCATGGAGCCGACGGCGTGAGCGGCCTGTGCGCGGCCGCGGCAGCCGGCGCGACGAGGCTGGCCGCCGGACGCCGTTCGTGCCAGCGGCTCAACCGATCGAGGTAGAGATAAACCACCGGTGTCGTGAACAGGGTCAGGGCCTGGCTGACCAGCAGCCCGCCGACGATGGCGAAGCCGAGCGGCTGGCGCAGCTCGGCGCCGGTGCCGCCGCCGATCATCAGTGGCACGCCGCCGAAGATGGCGCACATCGTCGTCATCATGATCGGACGGAAGCGCAACACGCAGGCCTGGTAGATCGCTTCCTCCGGCGACAGGTTCTGCTCGCGCTGGGCGGTCAGCGCGAAATCCACCATCATGATGCCGTTCTTCTTCACGATGCCGATCAGCATGATGATGCCGATGAGGGCGATGACGCTGAGATCGTAGCCGAAGAGCATCAGCATCAGCAGGGCGCCGACCCCCGCCGAAGGCAGGGTCGAGAGAATCGTCAGAGGGTGGATGAAGCTCTCGTAGAGCACGCCGAGGATCAGGTAGACGACCAGCAGGGCTGCCGCGATCAGGTAGGGCTGAGACGCCAGCGAGGTCTGGAAGGCCTGCGCCGTGCCCTGGAAGGATCCGGCCAGCGTCGGCGGCGAGCCGAGTTCGGTCTCGAGCTGCTGAATCGCCGTCACCGCATCGCCGAGTGCCGCCCCGCCGGCCAGATTGAAGCTGATCGTCACCGCCGGGAACTGGCTCTGATGGTTGATGGCGAGATAGGCCGTCTTGGTCATGTCCAGGCGCACGAAGGTCGAGACCGGCACCTGCTCGCCGGTGATCGGCGACGTGAGATAGAGCTTGTCGAACAGCCGCGGATCGGCCTGCAACGCCGGGGCGACCTCCAGGACGACGTGATAGCTGTTGAGCTGGGTGAAATATTGGGTCACCTCGCGCTGGCCGATGGCGTCGTAGATCGTCGCGTCGATCAGCGTCGGCTGGATGCCGAAGCGGGAAGCGCGGTCGCGGTCGATGGTCAGCGTCGCCGTGGCGGCGTTCGCCTGCTGGTCGCTGGTGACGTCGGCAAGCTGCTTCAGCCCCTGGAGCTTGGCCATCAGCTTGGGCGCCCAGACATCGAGCTCGTCGAGATTGGCATCCTGCAGCGTGTACTGGTACTGGGTCCGGCCGAGCCGGCCGCCGACCTTGATGTCCTGCAGAACCTGGAGATAGAGATTGGCGCCCTCGATCGTCGCCAGCTTCGGCCGCAACCGGGCGATGATCTGGTCCGCGGTTGCCGTCCGCTGCGCCTTGGGCTTCAGCGTGATGTAGAAAGTGCCGCTGTTGAAGGTCGACGATCCGGCATTGTAGCCGATCGTCGCCACGTCCGGATCCTGCTTGATGATATCGTTCATCGCCCCGAGATGGGCCCACATCGCCGCCGAGGAGATGTCCTGGGCGCCTTCGGCGCTGCCGAAGATGGACCCCGTATCCTGTTCCGGGAAGAAGCTCTTCGGAATGAGGACGAACAGAAGGGCGGTGAAGACCAGCGTGGCGAGGAAGACGCCGAGCGTGAGCAGCTGATGCTTCAGCACGCCCTTCAGCCCCCGCTCGTAGCCTGCCAGCAGCCGGTCGAAGCCCCGCTCAAAGAACAGATAGACGCGGCCGTGATCGGCCTCCTTGCCGCTCCGGAGAAAGCGGGCGGCCATCATCGGCGACAAGGTCAGCGCCAGCATGCCCGAAATCAGGATCGCCACGGTGACCGTGACGGCGAACTCGCGGAACAGCCGCCCGACGATCCCGCCCATCAGCAGCAGCGGGATGAAGACCGCGACCAGCGACAGGCTGATCGAGACGATGGTGAAGCCGATCTCGCCGGCGCCCTTGAGCGCCGCGTCGAGCGGCGACAGCCCCTCCTCGATATGGCGGACGATGTTCTCGAGCATGACGATCGCATCGTCGACCACGAAGCCGATGGCGATCGACAGCCCCATCAGCGACAGATTGTCCAGGCTGTAGCCGAGCAGATACATCCCCGCGAAGGTTCCGGCCAGCGACAGCGGCACGGTGATGCCGGGGATGATCGTCGCCCAGGCATTGCGCAGGAACAGGAAGATCACCCCGACCACCAGGACGATGGTGATCATCAGGGTGATCTCGACGTCGCCGACCGAGGCGCGGATCGTCTGGGTGCGGTCGGCCAGGATCGCGACGTCGATCGCCGCGGGGATCGACGCCTGGAGATGCGGCAGCGCCGCCGTCACCTGATCGACCGTATCGATGACATTGGCGCCGGGCTGCTTGTAGACCGCCAGCAGAATGCATCGCGTGCCGTCCGCCCAGGCGGCGAGCTTGGTGTTCTCCGGCCCGTCCACGGCCCGGCCGATGTCGCGGATGCGGACCGGGCCGCCCTTGCGGTACGCGACGATGACGTCGTTCCAGGGGGCGGCGGCCAGAATCTGGTCGTTGTCGTAAACGGCGTAGCTCTGCTGCGCCCCGTCGAAGGTGCCGATCGGCGCCTCGGCCGTGGCATTCACGATCTGCGCCCGGACGTCCTCGAGGCCGAGACCGAGCGAGGCGATCTTGGCCGGGTCGAGCTGGATGCGGACCGCCGGCTTCTGCTGGCCGTTGATCGTGACCTGGGCGACGCCGCTGATTTGCGACAGCTGCTGGGCCAGGATGGTGTCGGCGGCATCGTCGACCACCGTCAGCGGCAGCGATTTCGAGGTCAGCGACAGCAGCAGGATCGGCGAATCCGCCGGGTTTACCTTCTTGTAGCTCGGCGGGCTCGGCAGGTTGGTCGGCAGTTGTCCGCCGGCGGCGTTGATCGCCGACAGGATGTCGCCTGCCGCGGAGTCGATGTTGCGATCGAGGTCGAACTGCACGGTGATGGAGCTCGCGCCGAGCGAACTGGTCGAGGTCAGCTCGGTCACGCCGGCGATCACCGAGAACTGCCGCTCAAGCGGGGTCGTGACACTGGCCGCCATGGTCTCGGCGCTCGCTCCCGGCAGCGACGTGGAGACCTGGATCGTGGGAAAATCGACCTGCGGCAGCGGCGCGATCGGCAACATCGGAAAGGTGACCACGCCGACCGCGAGCAGGCCGACCGCGAGCAGCGCCGTGCCGATCGGGCGGCGGATGAACGGCTCGGAGATGCTCATTGCGGCGGGGCGGAAGCGGCGGTCTGTGCCGGGGCCGTCACCGCGGGAGCCGCCTTGACGGTCACGCCGGGGCGCAGTTTCAGCTGACCGTCGGTCACGACCTTTTCGCCGACGGCCACGCCCGATTCGATCAGCGCCTCGGGCCCGCCTTCGTTGTCCGCCGAGACCTTGATCGGCCGCATCTCGACTGTCTTGTCGGGCTTGACGATATAGGCGAAGACACCCTGGGGGCCGCGCTGCACCGCGCCGGCGGGGACGGTGACCGCGCCGTGGCGCGTCTCGACCAGCAAACGCACATCGACGAACTGCCCGGGCCAGAGCGCATGATCCTTGTTCGGGAAGGTCGCCTTCAGCTGGACCGTGCCGGTGGTGAGGTCGATCTGGTTGTTGATCAGCAGCACCACGCCCTGGCCCAGCGCCTTGCTGTCGGTCCGGCTCGCGGCGGTCACCGTGAGCGGCCCCAAGGCGATCTGCTTGTTGACCGCGCCGAAATCGTCCTCCGGCAGATTGAAGACCACCGAGATCGGCTCGATCTGCGTCACCACCACCAGGCCGGTGGCGTCCGTCGCATGCACGATGTTGCCGGCATCGACAAGCCGCACACCGGTGCGGCCGGCGATCGGCGCGGTGATCGCGGTGTAGTCGAGCTGGACCGCCGCGTAGTCGATCTGCGCCTGGTCGTTCTTGACCGTCGCTTCGTCCTGCGCCACCAGCGCCAGCTGCGTGTCGCGCTGCTGCAGCGTGGCGAACTGCTGCATGGCCAGCTTCTCGTAGCGCCGCAAATCGAGCTCGGCATTGGCGAGCAGCGCCTGGTCGCGTGCCTTGGCGGCCTGGACCTGCTCGAGCTGCGCCCGATAGGGACGCGGGTCGATCCGGCCGAGCAGATCGCCGGCCTTCACGTCCTGACCCTCGATGAACACGACCTTGTCCAGCGTCCCGTCGACCCGGACGTGGACGGTCACGGTGTTGTAGGCCTGAACCGTGCCGAGCCCGGCGAGGTAGACCGCCACGTCGCCGGCTTGCGCCGCCGCCGTGACCACCGGTATCGGGAGAACCGGCGGTGCGGGCGCGGGTCGCAGCAGAGCGCTCACGAGCAGCCATAGGCCGATCCCGGCCAGGCAGACCAGGACGCTTCCCAGGACGATCCACCCGCGGCGGCGCCAGGATCGCCCCGGAACGCCGACGCCGCCGGCGGCGACAGTGGCGGTCACGCCGGGTTTCCCGGGTCCGGGCGGTCGCGCAGGGCGGCGAGCCGCAGGGAATTGGCAGTCGGGTTCGCCACCGTCGCTCCTGGTGCCG
>DATGFU010000382.1:0-3708 GCA_035308865.1 Allostellaceae bacterium
GCGAGGAGGTCCTCGGCCGCGTCGGAATCCGCCTCCCACTCGATCGCCCGGGCGACGCGGGCGCGCACCTTGGCCGCCTGCTGCGCCTTGCGCTGGCGCTCGACCGCGTCCTGAAGGTGACTCCAGCCGCCGGTGTGGGCGGCCTGCGCCTCGCGGCTGCGGCGTTCCTCGACGAGCTTGGATTCGAGCGCGATCGTCTGGCGCACGGCGCGGGAGAGGCGCGCGAAGGCGCCGGCCAGGGCAGCGGGTTCGGGCGGCGTCTCGGACTCGGCCTGCTGCTGCACCGTCTCCAGCAGCGCCATGCCGATCTCTCCGATGCGGCGCAGCATCGCCAGGTGCCGCTCGGTGCGGTCCTGGTCGGATTCGGGCGCGGTGGCGGGCTCGGACATGCGCCGGAGTGGACAGGATCCGGCGGCGGGAGTTGAGGCGGACGGATGACCGCCCCATGACGTGAAGCCTCCCTCTCCGCCCCGGGGGGCGGAGAGGGTCGGGGTGAGGTGGGGGGATGGCTCGGCGCGTCGGTGCGACCCACCTCACCCTCCCCGCTTCGCGGGTCCCCTCCCTCTCCGCCCTGAAGGGCAGGAGAGGGGAAGCGGGGGATCACGGCATCGCGTCGCGTTCGGGCGGCCAGTCGCGGAAGCGGGTGTAATCGAGCCAAAGCACCGGACCGTGCTGCGCCCGCAGCTCGCGCGACAGCAGCGTTTCGGTGGTGTAGTCGTCGACCAGGCCCGGCAGCGGATCGGGCACCGCGTTGTCCATCAGCGAGACATAGCCAAGGCGCGGCAGGGTGCGGCTGGCGCACAGCGCGTCGAGGCCGGCGCGGCCGATCCGGTTGAAGTTGAGGTTCAGCCATCGCAGGTTGGGCAGGTCGCGGGCCGCCAGCCAGGCCACGTCCTCGTCGCCGAGGTCGCCGCGCGACAGGTCGAGCGAGCGCAGGCGCCCCAGATGCGGGCTGGACAGGACCGCGCGCGCGACCGGCGGGAGGGCCTGCAGCTGCAGATGCAGGACGGGCGCGCGCCGGTAGAGGTCCGGCGCGGTGCGGAGGAACGCGGCGGCGTCCATCCGGACGCCTTCGACAAAGCCGCGCACGAACCAGAATGCATCGACCAGCGGCGCCACGTCGCTTGCCCAGGCCCGGCCGTGCTCCCGGGTCAGCTCCCCGGCCCGCATGGCGAGCCTGCCACGCTCGTCGCCGATGTCCTGGGCCTTCCGCAGGCGGTCCCAGCGCAGCTGCACGTCGATCAGCTCGGCGCGCAGGGGATCGGCATCGGCGACGGCGGCGGCATAGGCCAGGCGGGGCTCGTCGGCCTCGGGAGACGCGATCACGGCGTCCGACAGTTCCTTCAGGCCGTCCATGCGCCTGCCCTCATGGAACCTGCGCGGTCACCGGCGCCGCCTCGATCGGCGTCCCGCGGCGGCATCGCGGCGCACGGGCCGGGATGCCGGGTTGGCACCGCCGGCCGCACGACGCGCCTTGCGCCAGCGATCCAGCGCGTCGGCGATCATGAACCAGGCCCCGGCGATGGCGAACAGCGACAGCACGAGCGCGGTCCACGCGGCCAGGTAGCCTCCCGTCGCGTCCACCGGATGACGGCCGCCGGTCGAGGCCCCCGACGGCAGCAGATCATCCCCGTACGAGGCCAGGAACCAGATCTCCGCGGCCGAGCAAAGGAGAAAGATCGAGGTCACCAGGAGGCGGGGAAATCGCTCGATCACACCCGGAAATCGATAGGCCGCGAGGAGGCAAGCCGCGATCGGGATCATGCAGGCCACGCCGATGATCAGATCCGGGATAAGGTCCGGCTCGATAAAAAGCGCGAGGACCAGGGCCGGGAGGACCAGCCCCGGGAAGAAGAGGGTCAGCCAGGTTTTTCTCGGCATGGATTACGCCGGGGCCGACGGGGGGAACCCGCCTTCGGGGCTGGGTGGGATGCCGCGTGACCGGGCCGGCTGCATGACGATGTTCTCCGCAGGCTTGAAGCGTTCCGTGAACGGCGGCGCAAGCCACGTCCTGGCGGCGGTCCAGTCCTCCCAAGGTTATAGGCGGCTGAGGCGGGGTACGGCCAGGGTGTCAACCCCGGCGGAATTCGAGCGTGGCGGCCGCCTGGATAGATGTCTCGGTTATTGAGGGCGTTTTCGTCGCCGCCGCGAAGGCCGGGGTCCTGGGGGCCTACGCGCTGGCCCGCAGCGCGGCGCCGGCGGCGCTGTCCGGCGACACCACCATCCTGGTGCTGACGCGCGCGGGCTACCAGACGGCGGCGGAGGGCAAGAACGGCTTCACCTGCCTGGTCGAGCGCGGCTGGATGGCGCCCTTCGACGGCCCCGATTTCAAGAACCCGGCGCTGCGCGCGCCGGTCTGCTGCAACGCGGCCGCCGTCCGCTCGCACCTGCCCTATGTGTTCAACCGCCCCCGGCTGGCGCTCGCCGGCGCGGACAAGGACCGGATGCGCGCCGAGATCAAGGACCAGGTGGCAGCCCACGCGCTGCCGCTGCCCGAGCCCGGCACCATGTCCTACATGATGTCCAAGGACCAGAATCTGGGCCAGCCGGCGCACTGGCGTCCCCATGTGATGTTCTACCTGCCGCGGACCGAGGCGGCACGCTGGGGCGCCAACCTGCCCGGCTCCCCCGTTCGTTTCGACCCGACCCAGGACCGCGAGCCCGAACTGGAGACGACTTTCTTCGTGATCGTCGACTATTGGTCGGAAGGCACGATGCCGGAACATGAGCATGGGTAGCGAACGGCGGGGAGGCGGGCAGATGTCCGCACTCCCTCGTGAATCAAATAAATCGGATGAATTCCACGGAGGCTTTCCGCCAGCGGTTGCGCGTGCGAAGCTGAGGAATGCGGGCCGTCAACATCTTCGCGTGCGTCACCAGCTTGCCTTGGCTGGGCTTGCTCATCAGCGGGCGTGATCTTCTTGGCGGTCTCGTAAGGCAGCGGGTGGCGGGCTACCCGAATTCCGAACAGGTCGATTTCCTTTTAATCACTCTCGCGGTAGCAGTTATCGCCCTTTTCGCATGTGCCTTCGCCTGCAACGCGGGACGCAAACAGCCCTTCCCGCTACTGTTCGTATCCCTGATCATCCTGCTCGCGGTCGTCCCTTTTTTCATGATGTATGGAGGTGGCGTCTGAGTGCCGCTCCAACCTCCGCGGTTAGTTCCGTGGGTCATCGTCGTGGTGATCGTGGTGGGGCCGGCGGAGCCGGGATGGGCTGTGGGAATACCGGCCCAGGCAAAAGGGGGAGCGAATGGCCATGAGCGAGATCCGGAATGACATGGGAAGCCTGCTCGGCGCCCCGGCGGAACCGGAATTCACGTATCCGAGAAGTGCCGCGATGCTGACGGTCCTGCGGTACCAATTGATCATTCCGGCGCTGCTTATCTTCGTGATTTGCGCCGCGGCTCTGATGCCGGGCGTGGCGGCGAACATTCTGCCGCCCGGGCTGCTGCAGGCCGGAATCGTGCAGAACTGGATGCGGACCGTGGCGCGCGATCCGGCCATCGGCTATTTCGGTCTTGCGGCCGGGGTCCTCTCCGCGGCGAATGCGATCTGGCTTCCGCGCAAGGTCGCCCTCTCGATGCTGCCGTTCTCCGTCACGGATGAGGGCGTTTATGCGTTCATGAACGGAAAGCCGTGGCGCTTCATGCCGTGGGGCGAGATCGGCTCGATCACCAAGACTCTGAAAGGCGCGGGTGTTGCAAATC
>DATGFU010000383.1:0-9884 GCA_035308865.1 Allostellaceae bacterium
CCTGACGCACTATGCTTGCCCGATCTTATCCTGCCCATCGCGTGACCGGAGCAAGCCTCATGTCCCTGCGTGCGCTGACCCTGGCGGCGTTTCTCCTGATGCTCGAAGCCGGACCGGCGAGATCCCAGACGGCGGACCCGACCGGCTGGTGGCTGGACGAGACGCAGCGCGGCGCGATCCTGATCGAGACCTGCGGCGACAAGCTCTGCGGCTCGATCCGCTGGCTCAAGGAGCCGATCGACCCCAAGACCGGCAAGCCGAAGATCGACAACCACAACGACGACCCGAAGCTGGCCGTGCGGCCGCTCTGCGGGCTGCCGATTCTATGGGATTTCGTGCCCGACGATCCGGGCGAATGGGGCGGCGGCCGGATCTACGACCCGGAATCCGGAAACACCTACAAGTCGCATATGGAGCTGCGCGCCGACGGGACACTCAAGGTGCGCGGCTATATCGGGATCTCCCTGCTCGGCCGGAGTCAGGTCTGGACCCGGCCGACGACGCCGCCGCCGGACTGCACGCAGGGCTGACAGCCGCACCCTGGCCGCACGTCGCAAGACATCCGATATAAGGCGCCCAGGACATCATCGAGGCTACGGACATGGACGATCCCACCCGCACCGAACTCGAGGCTGCCGCCTTCCGACGGCTGGTGGAGCATCTGCGCGAGCGAACGGACGTGCAGAACATCGATCTCATGAATCTGGCCGGATTCTGCCGCAACTGCCTGTCGCGCTGGTACCGGGAGGCGGCAGAGGCGCACGGCGTCGCGCTCACCGATCCGGCCGCTCGCGAGATCGTCTACGGCATGCCCTATGACGAGTGGAAGCGGCGCTACCAGACTCCCGCCGATCCGGCCACGATCCCGCCGCACAAGCACTGAACGCCGTGGCGCGTGTCCCCTTCCACAAGATGCACGGGATCGGCAACGATTTCGTGGTGCTGGACGCCCGCGTCGACCGGTTCGCGGTCTCCGCCGGCCAGGCGGCGGCGCTGGCCGATCGCCACACCGGGATCGGGTGCGACCAGGTGATCGTGATCGGGAGGCCGGCTGCGCCCGGCGCCCTTGCCGATCTCCGCTTCCTCAATGCGGATGGCAGCGAATCCGGCGCCTGCGGCAACGGCACGCGCTGCGTCGCCAGCCTGCTGATGACGGAATGCGGGGCGGACGCGCTGACGTTGCGCACTACGGCGGGT
Organism: Allostellaceae bacterium; assembly: GCA_035308865.1. GTDB lineage: Bacteria > Pseudomonadota > Alphaproteobacteria > ATCC43930 > CGMCC-115725 > DATGFU01. Next base: position 1,198 of record DATGFU010000383.1, read on the forward strand.
CTCCTCGCCTGCTCGCGGCAGGATGGACAGGTCGTCGTCGACATGGGCGAGGCGCGCTGCGGGTGGCGCGACGTGCCGCTGGCGGAGGAGAGCGACACGCTCCACGTCGCGACGGGGATCCCGGAGCTCGATGACGCCGCCTGCTGCTCGATGGGCAACCCGCACGCGACGTTCTTCGTGTCTGACGCCGACGCCGTGGATCTGGCGCGGCTGGGTCCGGCGCTCGAGCGCCACCCCCTCTTCCCCGAGCGCGCGAACATCGGCGTCGCCAGCATCGCCGGACGGGACCGGCTGCGCCTGCGGGTCTGGGAGCGCGGCGCCGGCATCACGCTCGCCTGCGGGTCCGGTGCCTGCGCAGCGCTGGTGGCTGCCGCGCGCCGTGGGCTGACCCGGCGGAGCGCCGAGATCGTCATGGAGCGCGGCAGCCTCCACGCAACCTGGCGGGAGGACGGCCATGTGCTGCTGTCCGGCCCGGTCGCCACCAGCTTCGCGGGCATGGTCGAGCTCGCTGCCGACGGATCCGAGGTGGACAGGTTGCATCGCGCCTCCCTATAGGGTTCGCCATGCCCGCACCTGCGCTCACGGTCGAGACCTTCGGCTGCCGTCTGAACCTCGCCGAATCCGAGGCGATGGGCCGGCTCGCGCGCGCGGCCGGCCTGGCGGACGCGGTCGTGATTCATAGCTGTGCCGTGACCGCGGAAGCCGAGCGTCAGGCGCGCCAGGCCGTCCGCCGGGCGCGGCGCGAGCGGCCGCACTCGCCGATCATTGTCACGGGCTGCGCAGCTGCGCTGCGGCCGGAAGCCTTCGCGGCGCTACCGGGCGTCGTGCGGGTGCTGGGCAACGGCGACAAGCTGCTGCCGGCGGCGTGGCGCGAACTGGCCGCGGCGCTGCAACAGCAGGTCCCGCCCACGGCCCCGCTCCCCACGCCGGCCACCACGCGGGGTTTCGTCGCGATCCAGCGAGGGTGCGATCACCGCTGCACCTTCTGCATCATTCCCTACGCGCGCGGCCCGAGCCGGTCGGAGCCGGCGGATTCCGTCGTGGACGCGGTCCACCGGTTGGCCCAGGCGAACTGCCGCGAGGCGGTGCTGACCGGCGTCGACCTCACCGCCTGGGGCAGCGACCTTCCGGGCCGGCCTCGCCTCGGTCAGCTCGTTCGGAAGATTCTCGCCGAAGTGCCAGCGCTGCCGCGGCTGCGCCTGTCGTCGCTCGATCCGGCCGAGATCGACGACGATCTCTGGCGCGCCATTGCCGAGGAGACGCGGCTGATGCCGCATCTTCACCTGTCCGTGCAGGCGGGCGACGATCTGGTGTTGAAGCAGATGCGGCGGCGCCACTCGCGAGCGGACGTGCTGGCCGTGGCGGCGCGGGCTCGCGCGTTGCGGCCGGGAATCGCGCTGGGCGCCGATCTGATCGCCGGATTCCCGACGGAGACCGACGCGCAGTTCGAGCGGACGCTCGACCTCGTGGAGACGGCAGGGCTCGATTTCCTCCATGTTTTCTCGTACTCGCCGCGGATCGGTACACCGGCCGCGCGGCTGCCGTCCCGACCCTCGGCCGTCGTCAAGGAGCGCGCAACGCGGCTGCGCAGTCTCGGCGCCGAGCGCCTCCTGCGGCGCCTCAACACCCTCACCGGCCATACCGCCGCGGTGCTGATGGAGCGCGGGGGTGCCGGCCACACCGAGTGCTTCGCGCGCGTCCGGCCGGTCAACCCGGCTCCGCCGGGCGAGATCGTCACGCTCCGCCTCGCGCCGGGCGGCGATACGCATCTTCTGGGAGAGGCGGCGTGAGACACCCTGTGTCAACCTCAAGCGGCCTGAGCGAGACTTGGCTGCAGCGGCTGAAGCGCGGACTGTCGCGATCCTCGGCCAAACTCGGCGGGGGGATCGCCCAGATCTTCACCCGTCGCCGGCTCGACGACGAGACGCTCGATGAGCTCGAGGAACTGCTGATCACCTCGGATATGGGTACGCGGGTGGCACGCGAGGTCATCCAGACCCTGCGGCGCACGCGCTTCGGCCAGGAGGTGACGCCGGACGAGATTCGGGAGGCGGTCGCGGGGATCGTTGCGGAGCTGATCGAGCCGGTGGCGAAACCGCTGCGCATCGACCCCGCCAACCGCCCGCATGTCGTCCTTGTCATCGGCGTCAACGGCAGCGGCAAGACGACGACGATCGGCAAGCTTGCGCAGCAATACCGCAATTCCGGCCTGAAGATTCACCTGGCGGCCGGCGATACGTTCCGCGCGGCGGCGGTCGAGCAGCTCAGGATCTGGGGCGAGCGTACCGGCTGTCCGGTCACGTCGCGGCCCCCCGGTGCAGACGCCGCCGGGCTGGCGCTCGATGCGCTCAACGCGGCCCGGGCGGAGGGCGCGGACCTCCTGCTGATCGACACCGCCGGCCGGCTGCAGAACCGCACCGACCTGATGGGCGAGCTGCAGAAGATCGTGCGCGTGCTGAAGAAGGCCGATCCGGCCGCGCCGCATACGGTGCTGCTCGTGCTCGACGCCACGGTCGGTCAGAATGCGCACGCCCAGGCGGAGACATTCCGTGCGATGGTCGGCGTGACGGGGATCGTCATGACCAAGCTCGACGGCACCGCGCGCGGCGGCGTGCTGGTCAGCCTTGCCGAGAGCTACGGCATCCCGGTGCATTTCATCGGGGTGGGCGAGAGCGCCGAGGATCTTCGCCCCTTCGCCGCCACCAGCTTCGCGCGGAGCCTGGTCGGGCTTCCCGAGTAGAAATCCGGCAATACCAAGCCTTTGGAGGAGCTGCTTAAGCGGCAGTTAAGCCCGGCATGTTCTGCGTGCAAGGGCGGCACGCTGATCCTCGGTAACTTTCCCTATTGGACATTTCTGCAATAAGTACCACAACGTCGCCCGTCTCATGGTGATCGCGCATGACGCGGTTCGGGCGACCGCGAGAGGATCATGTACGTTCACACCGTCGAGCAGCTTCACACCTTGGCCAGGGACCGGACCCCGGTGGGCCGGCGAGTGCTGACCCTGGCGCTGGGCGATCTCTTCCTTGAAGAGAATATGTACCCGGGCGACCGGCGCCGGCTCGTGGACGAAGCCCTGCGGCAGCTCATGCACGAGATCGAGACGCCGGTCCGCGAGGGCTTGGCGCGGCGGCTTGCCAGCGTCCCCACCGCGCCGCGCGAGGTCGTGGCGACGCTTGCAAACGACGTCATCGAGGTGGCGGCGCCGCTGCTGAGCGAAAGCCGGGCGCTCGATGATTCCCAGTTGCTGGCGATCATCCGGGGCGGGACGCGCGACCATCACCGCGCCATCGCGAGCCGCAGCCCCCTCGCCGAGGAAGTCTCCGACGCGCTCGCCGCAACCAACGATCAGAGCGTCATCGCCAAGCTGCTCGGCAACGACAAAGCCCGCATTTCGATAGGCACGATCGCGGCGCTGGTCGAGCAATCGCGCCACATCGGCACCTACCATCAAGCACTGCTCAACCGGCCCGAGCTGACGCCGCAGCTGGCGGCGAGGCTTTATCCCTGGGTTGCCGCCCCGTTGAAGGCCGATATTCTGGCAGCCTTCGCCATCGATCCGCTGACGCTGATCGAGTTGCCGGACTCGGAGGGTATCGACGCCGACGCAGCGGACCAGCCAGAGCCGCTGTCGACCGATCGCGCGCTGCTGCCGCCGCTGATGGTACAGGCGCTGCGCGACAGCCAGATCCCATCCTTCGAGGTACTGTTCTGCGGCTATATCGGCGTGCCGCGGGCGATCGTCCGCCGGATGCTGCTGGAACCGCGTGGCGACGGGCTCTGTATCGCCTGCAAGGCGGCGGGGATCGATCGCGCCACCCTCGCCTCGATCTACCTGCTGAGCCGCCGTGCCCTGGCGGCCGGGCTTCCGGCGCCGGCGCGCTGCGACATGGGCGGCGTGCTCACGCTCTACGACAGGCTGGATGCGGCCATTGCCGCGACGCTCTTGAAGAAATGGCAGGGGATCGACGCGATGGACCCGCTCGGCTCGGCCTGATCAGCCAGCCAGCGCGGCCACGCCGGGCAGCGTCCGGCCTTCGAGCCATTCGAGGAAGGCGCCGCCCGCCGTCGAAACATAGGTGAGCTTGTCCTCGACCCCGGCATGGGCGAGCGCCGCCACCGTATCGCCGCCGCCGGCCACGGCCATCAGCGATCCGTCCTTGACGAGCTCGGCCACGCGCTTGGCGATCGCGACCGTGCCCTGGTCGAAGGGCGGCGTCTCGAAGGCGCCGACGGGACCGTTCCACACCAGCGTCTTCACCTGCGTCAGCCGGGCCGTGATCGCCGCGACGCTGCGGGGTCCGATGTCGAGGACCATCGAATCCTCGGGGACGGCATCGATCGGCACCGTCCGGGTCGCGACGCCCGGCACCAGCGCGGTGGCGACCACCGCGTCCTCCGGCAGCACGATGGTACAACCGGCCGTGTCCGCCGAGGCGGTGATCGCGCGGGCGGTGTCGAGCATGTCGCGCTCGACCAGGGACCGGCCGACCGCGACGCCGTGCGCCAGCAGCATCGTGTTGGCCATGGCGCCGCCGATGATCAAGACGTTCACCTTGGCGACCAGCGAGTTCAGCAGGTCGAGCTTGGTCGAAACCTTGGCGCCGCCGACCAGCGCCGCCAGCGGCCGTTGCGGATGATCGAGCGCCTGTCCCAGCGCTTCGATCTCGGCCTGCATCAGGAGACCCGGGGCCGCGGGAAGGAGATGCGCCAGCGCTGCGGTGGAGGCATGCGCCCGGTGCGCGGCGGAAAAGGCGTCGTTGACGTAGAGATCGCCCAGCGCGGCCAACGCAGCAGCGAATCCGGGATCGTTTTCCTCCTCCTCCTTATGGAAGCGGAGGTTTTCCAGGAGCGCGATCTCGCCCGGCTTCAGCCGATCGACGACGGCGGCGGCCGTCGGACCGATGCAATCCTCGGCGAAGGCGACGGGGGTCCCGCCCAGCGCCTGCGAAATCGGCTCGACCAGAGGCTGCAGCGACTGGTCGGCGACGCGCTTGCCTTTCGGCCGGCCGAAATGGCTGAGCAGCACCACCTTCGCCTTCGCCGCCAGGAGGCGCTTCATGGTTGGGACGACCCGCTCGATGCGGGTAAGATCGCTCACCTTGCCGCCCTGCATCGGCACGTTGAGGTCAACCCTCACGAGCACCCGCTTGCCGGCGACGTCGACCTGGTCCAGCGTCTTGAAAGCGACCATCGGAACTCCCGGAAAACGGCGCAGATCGGCGGGATTACTCGCGCCGGCGAGGTGGAGTCAACGGGCCGGAGTCTGGCTCAGGTCCGCGTTTCGTTCTCACGAAAGACATAATCACGACCGATTCTCTTTCCATTTTCCAAGCCGGCGGAACGGTGGTATGAGTTTGAACCTACGCTTCAAACATAGGTTCTTGAACTCACATGAATTATTCTCGGGGGCCGCGCGGCGGGATGCACCGCGGAGATGCTCAGCGTATCACGGCGACGGTGAAGTGGTTCAATCGCACCAAGGGCTTCGGCTTCATCACCGCGAATGACGGGTCGGGGGACGTGTTTCTTCCGGCAGCGATCCTGGCTCAGGCCGGGCATGACGAGGTCGGCGAGGGCGCCACCATCGTCTGCGACGTCAGCGAGGGACCGAAGGGCCGCGCAGTCGTCAACGTCATCGACGTCGATTTCTCCACCGTATCGTCGTCGTCACGCGGCGGCGGCGGTGGGGGCGGCATGCGCGGCGGTGACCGCGGTCCGCGGCCCGATCGCGGCGGCGGCGGCGGCGGTTTCGGGGCGCCGAGCGGGCCGGCAGAGCCGCTCGACGGCGTGGTCAAATGGTTCGATGTCGCCCGCGGTTTCGGCTTCATCTCGCCGAAGGACGGCGGCAAGGACGTGTTCGTGCATGTCAGCGCGCTCCGCCGCTCCGGCCTCGAGAGCCTGACCACCGGCCAGAACGTCCACATGATGGTGCAGGAAGCCCGCCGCGGCCGCGAAGCGTCTTCGGTCGAGCTCGCCTGAGGACACAACGGAGCCGGCGGGCGAGCCGCCGGCACGGGCACACAAAATGACCGATCCGGCGACGCGCCGGCGCAAGCTGGTCGAGACCAAGGAGCGCTGGGCCGCCGAAGGGCGGGTACCGGGTCGGCAACGACCCGGCGATGCCGTGGCTCGGCTTCCCCCGGGCCAGCACGTTGTCAAGGACTGGCCGGTCCTCGACCTGGGGATCCTTCCCGAGATCAGCACATCCACTTGGCACCTCGCCGTCGACGGCGAGGTCGAGAACAGGCTCGACTGGGACTGGGCCGCGCTGATGGCCCAGCCGCAGGTCGAGGACGTCTCCGACATGCACTGCGTGACCACCTGGTCGCGCTTCGACAATCGCTGGCAGGGCGTGGGCGTGCGCCACGTGCTGACGCTGGCCCGGCCGACGCCTTCGGCCCGCTTCGCCGTGCTGCACAGCTACGACGGCTATACGACCAACGTCCCGCTCGCTTCTCTCGACGACACCGACGTGCTGCTGGCGCATCACTGGAACGGCGAGCCGATCCCGCGCGAGCACGGCGGCCCGGTCCGCGCGCTCATTCCCAAGCTCTATCTGTGGAAAAGCGCCAAGTGGCTGAAGCGCATCGAGCTGACCCGCGACAACCGCCCCGGCTTCTGGGAGGTGCGCGGCTATCACGATGTCGGCGACCCGTGGACGGAGCAGCGCTACGGCTAGGCGGGGGGTTCCTTCATCGTGCCACAGATGATCGTCATTGCGAGCCGCAGGCGAAGCAATCCAGGGGTTCGAGACCGCGGCCCTGGATTGCTTCGCTCCGCTCGCAATGACGATCGCCGTTTGTGGCTGCGGCAACTGACCCATGGCTAGGATCTTCCGCGCGGTCAGGCTCATGCTAGGCTGGGTCAGGACCCCGGCCCTGGAGGAGAATGGCATGACCGCGTGGGAATTCACCTTCGCCTCGATCGACGGCGGCGCCCTGCCGCTTGAGCAGTTCCGCGGCAAGGTCATGCTGGTCGTCAACACCGCCTCCCATTGCGGGCTGACGCCGCAATACGAAGGATTGGAGACCCTCTACCGCTCCTACCGCGACGGCGGCTTCGTGCTGCTGGGCGTGCCGTCCAACGATTTCGGCCAGCAGGAGCCGGGCACGGCGGAAGAAATCAAGACCTTCTGTACCGCCAAATTCGCGGTCGACTTCCCGCTCGCCGGCAAGGAAAGCGTCGTCGGCGAGACCGCCCATCCCTTCTATCGCTGGGTGGTGGCCGAGAAGGGCCAGGAGGCGGCGCCTCGCTGGAACTTCCACAAGGTGCTGATCGGCCGCGATGGCGAGATCGCCGGGGTCTACGGCTCGCGGATCCCCCCGGCCGATCTCGCCGTATCGATCCGGGCTGCGCTCGACACACCGGCGGCTTGAGGAGGCAGACGATGATGAAGCTCGAGCACTACAACCTCAAGACGCGCGACCTCGCGGCCACCGTGCGCTTCTACACCGAGGTGGTCGGCCTCACGGAAGGCTTCTACCCGGGCAAGGAGCTGGGTCCGGGCGCCTGGCTCTACGACGCGAGCGGCACGCCGGTCGTGCACATGCAGTCCGTGACGCCCGAGAATTTCGACGATATCAGGGCGAGCACCGCCCAGCGCCTCGGCGACTTGCGGCGACCTCTTGCCTGGGACGACCTGGACGGCACCGGCACGATCGACCACGTCGCGTTTGCCGCGGACGACTACGAGGGATTCACGGCGCGGCTCGACCGGCTGGGCATCGCCTATCGGGCGACGAGCATCGCCTCGGCGAACATCCGCCAGATCTTCCTGCGCGATCCCAACGGCATCATCCTCGAGCTGAACTTCCGCTGAGACCCGGCGCGCGAGCGACCCCTCCCCCTGTCCCCCTCCCGCAAGGGGAGGGGGAACGAAGTCGCAGCGTTCCTCCTCCCCTTGCGGGAGGAGGTCGGGAGGAGGGGTCGCTCCGGCGTGCCAGGGCGAGATAGGCGTGCCGTGCGTCGTCATGACCGTTCGGTGACTTCCTCGCGATCTTGCGCTTGACCTCTCCGGGCAGAGGCTCAGAGTCGGACTAACGGAGAAGCGAGGGAGCGCCAGCATGCCGGAAGCCATTCACAGACCCCGCTCGGTCGCGCTGGTCGGCCCCTATGGCAGCGGCAAGAGCACGCTGTTCGAGGCGCTCCAGGCCTGCGCCGGCGTGCCGATCCGCCGCGGCTCGGCCCGGACCCGCACCGCCGGCACCGAGCTCAAGCTCGGCCATTGCAGCTATCTCGGCGATTCCTGGTCGATCGTCGACTGCCCCGGCTCGATCGAGTTCGCCTACGAGGCGGCCGGCGCCCTCACCGCGGTCGATCTCGCGGTCGTCGTGTGCGACGCGGCGCCCGAGCGGGCGCTTACCGTGGCGCCGCTCTTCAAGCTGCTCGAGGATGAGGGCGTGCCCCATATCGTCTTCGTCAACAAGATCGACGCCCTCGCCGGCCACGTGCGCGACACGCTGGCGGCGCTCCAGGCCTACAGCAAGCAGCCGCTGGTGCTGCGCCAGATCCCGATCCGCGACGGCGAGACGGTCTCCGGCTATGTCGACGTCGTCAGCGAGCGTGCCTACCGCTACCGCAAGGGCGCGGCCTCCGACCGGGTGGACCTGCCGGCCGAGATGACCGACCGCGAGCGCGAGGCCCGGGCGGGGCTCGTCGAGGTGCTGGCCGACCACGACGACGCG
>DATGFU010000384.1:0-6233 GCA_035308865.1 Allostellaceae bacterium
TCAGCATCCTCCATGCCGTCATGCCCGGCCTTGTGCCGGGCATCCACGTCGGGCAGCGGCGCATCGGCCCGACGTGGATGGCCGGGACGGGCCCGGCCATGACGGTGGGGAGGTAACAACCGTCAGAGGCACAACACTAGGTAACTTGGGTGAGCGATCCTAGGGTTTCGTCGAGACGACCTCGCATCCACGATCCTCGACTCTCGACCAATCGAAAGGGGGATTCGCCAATGACTCGCTTGAGATCAGGTATTCACCAGTTTTTCGATTAATAAGAAGAGTCAAATGCTTACTTTGATCGCTTGGAAGTTTACCCTCTGCGAGTGGGCCTGTCAGGAGGTAGGATGTACCCGTTGTGCGCGTGACATATGGGATATTGTCTACTTTTGCAGAAGCGCCATCGATTTCGATATCATGAATGACTGCGGCGCCAAGTGTTGCGTTGTATCCGGAGCACTTAAGTAAGGTTGCGGGCTGAGCCTGGGCGGCAGCTGCCGTGAGCGCCACGACCATGGCTACGATGAGCTCGCGCATTCGTTTCCCCATAGCAAAGTTCATGAAAGATACGTCACGCTCAGGCGCTCGCCGGTGCCGGGAGCGCCTTGCGGGGAGTGAACCGGTCCCAGACCATCTCGTGGCCGTAATAGACGAAGGGACCGAGCACGAAGCCCGAGGCCGAGAGCAGCAGTGCCGTGCCGAGCTCGCCCACGACCACGAAGTTGACCGTGAAATCCATGGCGGAGGCGATGGTCCTGAAGGTGACGGTCTTGGCGAGCGCCCGGCTGATGACGAGCCCGCGCCACCCTGCCGGCACCACCGCGTCGGGCGGCAGCTGCCGGAAGACCTGCACGCCTTCCTCCGTGTCCGCGGGGCCAAGATAGTTCCAGGCCGTCTCGTGTGCGAGATAGAACAAGGGGCCGGCGACGAGCCCGAAGGTCGAGAGGCCGGCCGCGACGGCAAGCTCGCCGAGCACCACGTAGTTCACCGTGAAGTCGAGCGATGTGACCACGATCCGGAACGTGATCGTCTTCGCGACAGCCTGCGTGACCTCGAAGTGCTTGGGCGCGGCGGGGGGCACGACGTCCCGCGCGTTCCGTACGGGCGGCGCAGCTTGGGCGCGGCCTCCGAGCGTCGCCTTGACGAGCGGCTGCAACTGGCGACGCATCATCGGGAAATAGCGCGGTGCGAGCACTGCGGCGGCGCCGATCAGGGCGCCCGGGATCAGCGCCGCCTCCAGCAGCGCGGCGCCCGTGATCACCGCCAAGTCCAACGTCGTCGATGCCTTCATTCGAGATACCCGGCTAGGCGACCTCTGGGGCCGCTGAATGGCGGCATCTTTGCCTGTTTCGGTGCCCCGATGAAATCCCCTACAGGATGATCGCGAGCGCTCCCTGCGGCGCCAGCAGCTCGATATCGAGGCAGACGCGCTTCTCGCGGATGCGCAGCCCCTCCGCGGTTCGCGCCAGATGGTGGTGCACCCGCCCCATGTAGGTCATGACCTCGCGGTTGCGCGTGCGGAAGGTCGCGAAATTGCCCGAGGCGCGGATCTCGCCGTTGGCTTCCTCCACCGTCACGTTGCTGATCATGTGGCGGGTCCGGGAATGCGGGTACTCGGCGTGCGCCCCCTTCTTCATCAGCCGCGTCACGCGCTGGCCGATCCGCGTGCGGTCGTCGGCCACCAGGAAGAGGACGGCGTCGGGATCGGCGCTCGCCGGATCGTCGAGCCCCAGCGGAGCCACCAAGTACCGGCCGTCCGGCACGAAGAGTTCCGCCCATTCCGGCAGACGCCACCGATCCAGCAGCTCGGCCTCCCGGAAGAGAAAGTCCTCGACGGACTGCCGCAGGTTCGTCTCGCTCATCGTCGTTCCTGCCGGCTCAGGCTTCCAGGGTTTCGGCGCCGCCGATCAGGCGGTCCCACTGCATCCACCAGCCGCGCATCTGGGCCTCGTCCATGAAGTCGGCGCGGGCGTGCAGCAGGTCCTCGTCGGCGCTCATGCCCTTCGAGATGTCGCTCCAGCCGCCAGGCGCGTGGACATTGCCGCGCTGACAGAGCGCGAAGGCCTCGATGTCGTCCGGCGTCGCGAAGCCGGTCGGGCCAACGAAGGTCAGGTAATTGTCGAGCCGGAGCTTGCGGAAGATCGGATCCTCGCCTTTCGGCCCCAGGATCCAGATATCGACGGTCATCCGGTTCGGCGAGAGCGGGAAGACCGTCCGCACCGAGATGCCGAGATTGTCGTTCACCACGAGGTTGGGGAAGATGATGAGGTTGCGCTGGCGCTCGGCCATGCGGTCAGCCCGTTCCTGGCCGAACTTCTCGACCAGCCGCGCCTTCACCGCCTCGATCTTGGGCTTGGCCGCCTCGCCGAAGGGCGGGATCCACTGGGCGATCGGGCGGCCGGAGCGCAGGTTCAGCTCGAACACGCCGTGGCCCTGGCCGAGGCCGGCGCCGAACCCCATCTGCGTCGCCGCCATGTTCTGGCCGCCGACCCGCTGGTCGAGGAACTCGAAATAGGTCGAGTGCAGCGACGGGCCGTGATAGGCGTCGTAGCTGTTCTCCATCAGCAGCTTCCAGTTGCCTGCTGCCTCCAGCGAAACGCCGCCGGGAATCACCTCCATGCCGGTTTCCGCCTGGTCGGCGACGAGAGCGAGGTAGTCCGCCGCATCGGCGAGGTAGTCGACGAGGCCGATGGCGCGCGGGTTGAAGTTGACGAAGCAGAAGTCGCGATAGGTCTCGAGGCGCGGGACCGGCCGCAGATTGTAGTCGCCCTCGGCGTTGAAGCCGGCGGGATAGCCGCCCTTCGCCCCCTGGTCGCGCAGTCTGCCTTCGAGGTCGTAGACCCAGCCGTGATAGGGGCAGGTGAAGACGCGCGTGCTGCCGCTGCGCTCGCGGCAGACCGTGGCGCCGCGATGCGAGCAGGCGTTGAAATAGGCGCGGACCTCGCCGGCGGCGTTGCGGTTGAAGATGATGTCGTAGCCGCCGATCGTCCTGGTCACGAAATCGCCGGCGCGCGGGATCTCGGAGGCATGGCCGAGATAGAGCCAGCATTGCGAGAAGATGGTCGCCCGCTCGCGGCGGAAGATCTCATCGTCACGATAGGCGGCGCGGTCGACGCGGAAGCGCAGCCGCCGCCGGTCGATCTCGACCAGTCCGGAGCGCGATTCGCTGTCGAGGGTCGCGATGCTCATCGGTCTCATCCTCGCGTTGCCGGCCGCACGCCGCCGAAATCCGGCGTGCGGCGCGCGTACCAGAAATAGATCGCCGCGGGCAGCAGCCGCGCGAGCTTGAACTTCAGCACGAAGTGCCAGGGCATCGTGATCTCGAACCGCTCGGTCTTGAGGCCCCGCACCGCCTCCTCGGCCGCCGCCTCGGCGGTCATGATGTGCGGCAGCGGGAACGGCGCCTTCGCCGTCATCCGGGTCTGGATATAGCCCGGCACCACCATCTGCACCTTGATGCCCTTGGGTTCTCCTTGCAGCCGCAGCGTCTCGCACATGGCCAGCAGCGCCGCCTTGCTGGCGCCATAGGCGGTCGTCCGGCAGAGGCCGCGATACTGGGCCAGCGACGAGACGACGGCGACGTGCCCCCGGCCACGCGCGAGGAACCGCGGCAGCACCGCCTCCAGCACGTTGCACACGCCCCCGACATTGACGCGCATCGTCTCCATGGTCCGCTCGGCCGAGAACTGCTCGATCGGGAAAGGCAGGTAGATGCCCGCCGAGAGGAAGACGAGCCCGATCGGCCCGACCTCGCTCTCGACCCGTTCGGCGATGGCCGCCATCGCAGGGCGGTCGGTGACGTCGCCGGCATAGGCATGGATCGCGCCCTGGGCCGCGGGCTCGGCCGCCAGCGCATCGAGATCGGCCTCCGACCGTGCGGTGGCCGCAATCGCATAGCCTTCCGCGACAAGCCGAAGGGCGACCGCGCGGCCCAGCCCGGAGCCTGCGCCGGTGATCCATGCGACCGGTCGAACGTCGCCCGTCAAACCGCGCCTCCGCCCTGTTCCCTCGACCCCGAGCCTAACAAGTGTTAGGCTGAGCGTCAACGGTTCGCGCACGGGATCTTGTGCGCATCAGAAAAGTACGCCAGATAACGAATACGATCGCAAGCGCAGCTTGAGGGAGGATGGAATGGACGGCGACACGCGTCAGGTGGACGTCAATTTCGCGGACGCGGCCAAGCTCGGGAACGAGCTGCTCGTCCGGCTCGACCGCATCCGCGAGACCGATCCGATCTTCTGGAGCGACATCAACAAGTGCTGGGTCGTCACCGGCCATCGCGAGGTGGTCGAGGGCTACCGCGGCGACCTGCCGCTCTCCAACGTCAAGCTGCACCATGCCTTTGCCGCGGTGCCGGTGGAGGAGCAGCAGAAGCGCATCCCCTATCTGATGGAGTCGATGCCGCAATGGCTGATCGACATGGATCCGCCGGACCAGCCGCGGCTTCGGCGCCTGATGATGAAGGCATTCAGCCGTCCCGTGATCGAGGGGATGCGGCCGGTCGCGAAGCAGATCATCAACGAGACGCTCGACGCCATCGCGGGCAAGGACGAAATCGAGTTCGTCTCCGCCGTCGCCCGTCAGATCCCCTCGCGCGTGATCCTTCGCCTCATGGGCCTGTCGGACGAGCTGATCGGGCCGATGCGGCGTTGGGCCGACACGATCAACGCCACCTTCGGCGGGCTCGACCGCTCGGTGGCGCTGCTGGAGCGCGCCGAGGCGGTGATGCACGAAATGCGCGGCTATTTCCTGCCGCTGATCGAGGAGCGCCGGCGCAATCCGACCGACGATTTCATCTCGGCGCTGGTCACCGCGCGCGACGAGGGCAACAAGCTCTCCGAAGAGGAGCTGCTCGGCATCTGCTACCTGACCCTGCTCGCCGGCAATGATTCAACCGGCGGCACGATCATCCTCAGCACCGTGGCCCTCGCCCAGCACCCGGAGGTCTGCGACTACATCCGCGCGCATCCAGATCCGGCCAGCATGATGAACGTGGTGATGGAGCTGCAGCGCTTCGTCGCCATGTCGATGAACCAGGTCCGGATCGTCGCGCAGGACTTCGAGTGGCACGGGCATCCCTTGAAGGCAGGACAGTTCGTCTTCCTTTTCATCGCCGGCGCCAACCGCGATCCCAAGGTCTTCGCCGAGCCGCTCAAGCTCGACCCGACCCGGCCGCAGGACGCCAACATGACGTTTGCGCCGGGCCTGCATTTCTGCATCGGCCACCTGCTGGCCAAGATGCAGCTCGTGGAATTCTTCCCGGAGCTGCTCCGCCGCTACGATGTCGAGGTGCTCGACAGGCACCTCGACTGGCACCCCAGCATCGCCTTCCGCGGGCTGAACTCGCTGCATGTGAGGCTGCATCCGCGGACGTAACTCAGTCCGTCATGGCCGGGCTTGTCCCGGCCATCCACGTCGGGCCGTTGCGCTGCTGCCCGACGTGGATGCCCGGAACAAGTCCGGGCATGACGATTGAGATTGCGGGGAACTAGGTCCCGGTAAACTTCGGCGCCCGCTTCTCGCGGAAGGCGGCCGAGCCTTCGAACCAGTCGTTGGTCTGCGCGCCGATCATGTAGGTGTCCATCTCGCTTCCGGCCTGCGTGTCGAAATCATTGTCGAGCGCGGCGTTGACGAGCGCCTTGTTGAGGCCGTGGGCGCGCGTCGGCCCGCGGGCCAGCTCGTCCATCAGCTTCGCTGTCTCGGCCTCGAGATCGGCGCGCGGCACGACGAAGTTGATCAGGCCGAGGCGGCGCGCCTCCTCGGCCGGCACGCGGGGCGCGAGCAGCACCCATTCCATCGCCTTCCGGGTACCGAGCAGCCGCGGCAGGAAGAAGCTCGGCATGCCGTCGAGGGTGAAGCCGTTCTTGCCCTGCGCCAGCCACAGCCACGCATCGTCGGCCGCGATCACCAGATCGCAAGCGCCGAGGAGGCCGAGCGAGGCGCCGACCGTGCCGCCCTGGATGCTCGCCACGACCGGTTTCGGCAGGTGCATGATCGTGCGCAGCATCACGTTCCAGCCCTGGATCTGGTCGGCGATCCAGCCGAGCCGCAGGTGCGGGGCTGCGGGATCCGCGGGCGGCTGCGCCTCGAGATCGCCGCCGGCCTGGAAGTGCTTGCCGACCGCGCGGAAGAGGACGGCGCGCACCTCCGGCCGGTGCTCGACCTCGCGGAGAAACCGCGTGATGCGCTCCGGCCAGTCCACGCCGATGGCATTGGCCTTGCCCGGCCGGTTGAAG
>DATGFU010000385.1:0-29856 GCA_035308865.1 Allostellaceae bacterium
GTCGTACTTCCTGAGAAGGAGCCATCCAATGTCGCGCAGTTTTGCCATCGCGTCGCTCCCGCTGCTCTTCGCGAGCCCGGCTGTCGCAACCCAGATCGTCCCCACCAGCGGCACCTCATGGGAGGTCCCCAGCGATTGGAACAACTCCAACAACAAAATCGAATGCATCGGTGGCGGCGCCGGCGGGCGCAACGGCAACACTATGAGCGGCGCGTACGGGGCAGGCGGAGGGGGAGGCGCCTACGCAGCGATCACGAATCTTTCGCTAACGCCAGGCAACGACGTCAGTTATTCGATCGGAAAAGGAGGTGTTGGTGGTCCGAACAACCTCCAAGGTACTGCTACTTGGTTCGACTCGAAAACGACTCTTTATTGCGACTACGGCAGATTCCAGATCGGAGGATCCGCATCGAACTCAGTTGGCTCGGTTACATATGACGGCGGCGGCTCGCCGTTGGGCTCCGCTGGGGGCGGTGCGGGCGGCGGTTCTGCGGCATCGCCCGCCGGTGGTGGAAACTCGGGTGGAACTGGCGGCGCCTCTGGCGACGGCACCATGGCCGGTGGGGGTGGTGGCGGCGGCACCAGCCTCACCGCCGGGACTGGAACCGACGGCTACGGTCCAGGAGGCGATGGTGGCGAGGGCGTCTCCGGAACCGGCGCCGGAGCGGGATCAACCTCCATTAGCATGACCGGCGGCGCGGGCTCCGATGGCGGCGGCGGCGGCGGCGGAACCGGATCCTCACTTGGCGCCAGTGCCGGCGGCGCGGGTGGTGCAGGCGTTGAATGGACAACGGCCGGCGCCGGGGGTGGGGGTGCTGGCGGAGGAGGAAGGAACGCGATGCCTCCGGCCACCGCGGGCGATGGTGGGAATGGTGGACTCTACGGCGGCGGCGGTGGCGGCGGCGGTCGCGGAAGCACAACACCCGGCACAGGCGGGAACGGCGCTGCAGGTGTTATAGTGATCACCTATACGCCGTAACAACGGCGGCCGAAAGGCCGCGGCTTTGCCATTCCCTCCCCTCATTAGAGCCCTCGGGGAAGCAAGCAAGCCGCGGCCTACCCGCCGGAGGTCTCGACCAGCTTGCCGAGCTCGATCTCGTTCACCGCAGCTTTCTGGTGGTTCAGCTCTTCGCCGGGATGACGACCTCTCCATCCTCCTTGGTGAACGCCACTGGTCGACGGTCGAGGAGGCCAAGCACGACCTCCGACGGGCGGCACAGCTTCACGCCTTTCGGCGTCACGACGATCGGCCGGTTCACCAGGATCGGGTGCTCCACCATGGCGTCCAAGAGCTGATCGTCGCCGACGGCGGGGTCGAGGAGGCCAAGCTCTGCGGCAGGCGTGCCCTTCTCGCGGAGGATGTCGCGGGACCGCGCGCCCATCTGGGCGAGGAGGCCTTCGAGCTGTCCCCGGGTCCACCCGGTTGTGAGGTACTCGACGACGTTCGGCTCGTAGCCCGCCGCCCTGATCATGGCGAGCGCGTTGCGCGAAGTTCCGCAGCCGGGGTTGTGGAAGATGGTGACAGGGAACGGGTCGGACACGGGGAAGTCCTCGGGTTGAGAAGCCAGCCGAAGAGGGCGCTGGCGGCGGCGGCACCGGCGAGCTGCGCCGCGATGAAGGCCGGCGCCGAGACGGGTGCGATGCCAGCGAACGTGTCGGAGAAGGAGCGCGCGACCGTCACCGCGGGGTTGGCGAACGAGGTCGAGGCCGTAAACCAGTACGCGGAGGTGACGTAGAGCCCGACGATCGTCGGCGTGGCGTTGGGCCGGAACTTGACCGCCCCCAGGATCGCGGCGACCAGCCCGAAGGTCGCTACGAACTCGGAGAAGGCCTGGGCCGGCCCGTCGCGCAGCTTGGCCGAGACTTGGAGGAGCGGCTCGGCGAACATCGCGTGGGCCGCCTGGACGCCCAGCATCGCGCTGGCGAGCTGCACGAGGACGTAGGCGAGCGCCTCGCGCACGCCAATCTCGCGACGCAGCGCGAAGACCAGCGTGACGGCCGGGTTGAAGTGGGCGCCGGAGAGCGGGCCGAAGATCGTGATCAGCACGACCAGCCCGGCGCCGGTCGCCAGCGTGTTGCCGAGCAGCGCCAGCGCCACGTTCCCGCCGGCCAAGCGCTCGCCCATAATGCCGGAGCCGATGACCACGGCGAGGAGGAGGGCCGTGCCCAGCGCCTCGGCGGCGAGCCGCCGGCCGAGGTCGAAGGGCTGGAGCGGCGGCTCTAGGCTAGCGTCCTGCACATCAGCACCGCGGAGCTAGGGCAGAGGGCGGAGAACTGGGCGGTCGCCGCGACGGCGGGCGGCGCGAGCGAACGGTCGCCCCAGAGGAACCCGTGGCGGGCGAAGAAGCCGGAAGCCGTCGTGGTCAGCAGCCACGCCTGCGTGGCGCCGGCCGCACGCGCCTCCCGCAGCAACGCGTCGAGCAGGGCCGCGCCGATACCCTGCCGCTGCCGGGACGGCGCCACCACGATCGACCGCAGCAGCGCGATCGAGCCGCGCCGGCAGAAGCCGCCGTAGGACTCGGCCTCCGCGCAGGCGAAAAAGTGCTGGCCCGCGTCCTCCAAATCCTCGGTCGGCAGGCCGGTCTCGCAAGGCGCCGCCTCGAACGCCGCCATCCGGGCGTCGCCGGTCGACAGTTCCTCAAGCGTCACGCGCTCGGCACTCCATCCACCGTCTGGCCGATCTCGTCGAGGCGCCTCTTGAGAGAGGCGGCGTCGAGCTGCCGTACAGGCACTTCGACGAGCTGGCGGATGCGGCGTTCGAGCCTGCGGAAGGCTTCGGAGAAAGCGGCCCTGACTTCCGCCGCCGGACCCTCCACCGCCGCCGGGTCGGGGATACCCCAGTGCGCTGTGGCCGGCCGACCGGGCCAGATAGGGCACATTTCGTTCGCCGCGTTGTCGCAGACCGTGATGACGACATCGAGCGGCGGCGCACCGGGAGCGGCAAACTCGCTCCAGCTCTTCGAGCGGAGCCCGTCGGTGCCGTAGCCGGGACCTCTGAGGAGTTCGACGGCAAGCGGGTTCACCCGGCCCGTCGGCGCGGAGCCGGCGGAGAAGCCCTTGAACCGGCCCTGACCCAGCCGGTTCAGCAGGGACTCCGCCAGGATCGATCGGGCCGAGTTGCCGGTGCAGAGGAAAAGGACGTTGACGGGGCGATCGGTCACGACTGTTACTCCGCCGCGTCCGCCGGCCCGCAACATGCCGTCCTAGCCGGTTCGGGTGCCGCCATCTCGGCCCTCGGGGCGCAGCACGCATCCTGTGGCGGACTCGGCGAGCGCACGGGGCTCCTCGCGATGCGGATGCCGTCGAGGTCGATGTCGCCGCCGTAGACCGTGCTCGCGCCTGTCGTCAGGAATGCTTCCCACGGCACGCCCTGCGGGTCGGCGATCCAGGCCTTCTCCGACTGCGCGTAGCAGCACACGGTGTCGCCCTCTTCCAGGACCGGCCGGCCTGCCTGCCGCAGGCGGCCGTAGATCTCGTCCAGCTCCTCCTTCGACTCGGCCTGGATGCCGAAATGATCGGTGCCGAGCTGGCTGCCGCGCGTCGAGATGGCGAAGTTGACGCGCGGGTCGTCGAGCATCCACTTGGCGTAATCGTCCTTGAGCACGACCGGCTCGGCGGCGAACAGCGCCGAGTAGAACCGGACCGAGGCGTCGATGCTCTCGACGCCGACATGCACATGCAGGCGCTTCATGCTGTTCTCCGTGTGGTTGGGATAGCTGTCCCGGTCGCTTCCGGTCGGCAGGCCGGGGCGCAGGCGGTGCTAGCGCCGCAGCAGTTCTCGGTTAGATAGGCGAGGACCTCGTTCATGACGGCGAAGTCGGTCGCGTAGAAGAGCTGCCGGCTCACCCGGCGCTGTGTGATCAGGCCGGCATGGCTGAGCTGCTGGAGGTGGAAGGTGAGCGAGGATGGCGGCAGCCCGATCGTCTCCGCGATCTTCCCGGCCGAAAGCCCGTCCGGCCCGGCCTGGACGAGCAGACGGAACACGGCAAGACGCGTGTCGTGAGCGAGCGCCCCGAGACAAGCGATCGTGCGTCTAGGATCCATGGTGCCTCTCCGGTTCCAGAATTTGCGACCTATCCGATCCCGGGCCGTTCGTCACCGTCATCTGAGGAAGGTCGAAGGGTTGATGACTATCTCGTCCCATGGGCATCCGGCTCCGTGTTCAGCTTCTGCCGATCCCGCCATCTTTGCTCGTCCGCGTCGGCCTCGGCTTCGGAGCGCAAGCGGAAGTACCGATCGCACCGAGCCGCGAGGTCCGGCTCGTTTGCCGGGGTGGTCCCTTGCGGGTCGTGGGCTTCGGCGATGCAGCGGTCGGCCACCTCCAGATCCGCCGCGGTGCGGGTGTCGCCGAGGCTCGACCAATAGGCGAGCCCGCCCATGGGCACCGAGGCGGCAGCAACTGCCGCCACGCCCCAAGCGTGTCGCTTCGTCGTCATGGTGCCGGCCTTGGTGTAGGATTCGCGCCCGGAAGGCCTGAAGACTTCCAGTAGGCCTCGACGAGCTTGACCACCTCGGGCGGCAGGGCTGCATAATGCAGGTCCGAAGCCTGCTCTTCCCCTTCTTCCAGAGCCCATCTGAAGAATTGCAAGCCTGCGGACGCCCGCGCCGGATCGTGCGGCGTCTTGGGCATGAGGATGAATGTGGCCGCCGCGATCGGGTATGCGGTCGAACCGCCGGCATCCGTCATCAGCACATCAAAGTCCTTGTGGTCGAGCCACCTGACTGTCGCGGCGGCAGCTTGGAAGCTCTCGACATCGGGGGCGACGAATAGCCCGTAGCCGTTCTCGACAGGGCCGACGGCTAAGCCCTCCTGGACCGCGTAGGCATACTCGACGTACCCGATGGCTCCCGGCGTTGCCTTTACACGGGCTGCCACACCAGTATTTCCTTCTTCCCCTACGCCCAGCGGCCATGGCACGGAGAGCCCGACCCCGACGCTGCTCTTCCACGCGAGGCTCGCCTTGGCGAGGAAGTCGGTCCAGTTGTAGGTGGTCCCCGAGCCGTCGGCTCGATGGACGACCGAAATCGGCAGGCTGGGCAGCACTACGACCGGGTTCAGCGCCCTGACCTCGGCGGCGTCCCATGCGGCGACCTTGCCGAGATAGATGTCGGCCAAGAGCGCGCCGGAGAAACGAAGCTCGCCGGCACCTATGCCCGGCACGTTCGCCACCGGCGCCACGCCCCCAACGACGATGGGAAACTGGCAGAGTCCGTGCCCCGCCAGTTCCTCCGGTGAGAGAGGCTTGTCGGTCGCGCCGAAGTCGACTTCGCCAGCCTCGATCTTCTCGATGCCCGCGCCCGAGCCGACCGACTGGTAAGCTACGTCGACATTGACTCTCGTCTTATACGCCCGCGCCCAAGCCTTCATGACAGGCGTGACGAAGGTCGAGCCGGCGCCCTGCAGGTCGGCAGCTAGCGCCGGCCACCCCACGTAAAGCAAGGCCGCGGCGAGGCTGCGGCGCGCAATCGGTAGCAACTTCCTCACGCTCGTCTCCCGGCCGTCGACGAGGCCCTTGCCCGAAGGTTCCGCGCCCAATTCAATTCGATATTTCGACGAGAGACGAATCTATATCGCTAACGACTGCAAGTCAACGACTTTTCGAAAAATATCGAATCGATATTGGCCAAGTGAGGTCAGTCGGTTGGGCGGCCGCCCGTCTGGACGCTGCCCTTCGGGCCGGGGAAGTAAGCGCGCTCGGCGCCCCCTCCCAGTCCCTCCCCGCAGGAGGCAGCGTTCCCTCTCCCGCTGTGCGTTACGGGATCGTGTTCAAGAGTGATGCGCAAGCTCCCTCCCCCGCAAACGGAGAGAGGGCTTGATCGACGCGTCGGAGAGACGAGGGCGTGCCGCAGGCCGATTCAACCGCCCGAGTTCTCGACCAGCTTGCCGAGCTCGATCTCGTTGACTGCGGCCTTGTCGTCGTTCAGCAGCTTCTGCAGATAGACCTCGGCCGCCCGCTCCGTCTGTTCCTGGCGGATCGCCGCGGCGATGGTCGGCTTGGCCTCGTCGAGTGTGGCAGGGCCGGCGGGCTTGGTCCCCAGCTCGCGGACGATATGCCAGCCTTCCGGCGTCTCGATCGGACCGCTGGTCTCGTTCTCGCCGAGGCCCTGCACCACGCTGGCGACCGCCGGCTTCAGCGAGCTGTCGGCCAGCCACCCGAGATCGCCGCCCTTGTCGGCGCTCGGCTTGTCGTCGGAGTTCGCCCGCGCCAGCGCGGCGAAGTCGGCGCCTTTCTCATGCGCCTTCTTGGCCAGATCCTGCGCCTTCGCCTTGGCGGCATCGCGCTCCGCCTGGGTGGCGCCGGAAGCGACCGCGATGAAGATCTGCGCCAGATGATACCGCCTCGGCTGCATGAACTTCGTCTGGTTGCCGTCGTAGACGCTGCGGACCTGGTCGTCGGTCACCGAGTTCGCGGGCGGCGTGGCGATCGAGGTGAGATAGCTCTGGGCGATGATCTGGTTGACCTTGGCGACGACCTCCGGCCGCTGGTCCCATTTCTTCTGTTTGGCCTCGTCGAGGATGGCGCGCAGCCCCAATTCGCGCTTCACGAAGGTGGCGAGGGAAGCGGCGCTGGCGGTCGTCTGCTTGCGCGCCTGGGGATCGAGCGCGTCGAGCATGTGCTTGACCTCGCTCGCCTTGATCTCGGTCGCGCCGACCCGCGCCACCACCGGATCGCCGGCCGGGACGGGGACGGCAACGCTCGGCGTGCCGTTCGGCGGCGCGGCGGCCGCAAGCAGAAACGCCAGCAGGGCCGTGCCGCCGGCAATCACTCGTGGAGACATCTTCATTTCGTGGCTTTCTGGTCGCGGACCTTGTCCTCGTAATCCTGGAGGATGTTCTCGAGCTTGACGCGATAAATCTGCGTGACCGGCTCGTCCTCCCCGAGGTCATCCCAGAAGCTGCGGTTGCCCATGCGGTCGAGCAGCTCCTCGGCCAGTTTCCCCAGCTTGCCATTCTTGTCAACGCATTGATCGAGGCCGCTGTTGGCGCGATTGAACCGGACCTCGAAATCGCGGGCCGCGGCATCGCGGCTGCGCGCCACATCGGCCGCCTGCTTGTAGGCCGTCTGCCACTTGTCGAGCATCGCCCGGGACTGCTCCACCTGATCCTGGCTCTGCTTCGCGGCAGCTTCCGCGCTGGCGAGCTGGTCCTGTTGTGCCGCGCTCGGAGCCTTGGCCTTGAGCTGGTCGAGCTCGGCCTGGGCGGCGGCAAGCTGTGCGGTCAGCTCCTTCTGCTTGGCGGTCAGCGCCGCGTTCTGGTCCTGGGCCTCGCGTAGGCCCACGGTCGCCGTCCGCAGCTCGTCGCGGAGATGATTCTCGAGATCCGTGTCGGCACGGGCTTCTCCGGCCGCAGCGAGGACGAGCGCGAGCAGCGCGGTTCCAAGCCAGGATCGCATGGTCGGTCTCCCGAAATGCCGCACCCGCTCAGAAGCGCGCATTGAGGTCCAGCTGGATGACGTCGACGCCGTAGGGTGGCCCGCTGACCTCGGTCGCGCTCAGATAGCGGGCCGTTACCCAGACGTCGCGCGCGATCCCGAGATTGGTGCCGATGATGTAGCCCTTCGCGTTCGTCCCGCCGAAATGGAAGTCGGGATCGGTGAACGCGTCGACCAGCGAATCGCTTTCGAGATACTTGTAGGCGCCCGAGACGTTCCAGTCGCCGAGATGCTTGATCTCGGGATGGCCGACGGTCAGCTTGGTCATGTAGGCGATGTTGCCGCCGTCGAAATTGCCGTTGGCGTCGAGATTGTTGACCGGATTCTTGGACGAGATGGCCGACTTGTTGAAGGCCAGGTTCATCGCGAACTCGCCGTCCAGGATGAGATGGACCGGATTCCACATCGCCCAGTCGATGCGCCCGGAAACGTCGATGTCGCGGAAGGGCGTCGCCAGGCCGAAATACTGGAAGGCCGACGGCGTCGTGATCGACGGCGGCAGCACGATGTTGCGGATGCCGTAGACCGTGTTGCCCTGCTGCAGGAAGCCCGGCCGCGTGTCGTCCGTGTCGCAGGCGATCGAGACCAGATAGGCGAGGCACGGACTCGACGCCTTGCCCTCGAGATTGACGTAGTCGAAATACGCGGCGCCCAGCTTGACCAGGAACTGCTTCTCGGGGAGCCAGCTCAGACCGACCTGAGCGCCGTAGAGCCACTTGTCGTGACTCGCCTGCTTCTGGTCGTCGAAGGTGGGAAAGTCGAAGGCGGTGTTCTGGACCGGGAAGGCGCCGGCGGTCAGGAACGGCCGCAATGTCGGCGTAGCCTCGCCGGCCAGCTCGACTGCGGCGCCGTCGAAATTGAGGTCGCTGTACCACATGAGATCCGTCTGGAACCACGGGTTGGCGAAGCGTCCGGCGCGGAACTGCGCCCAAGCCAGCGGGTGGTAGTCGAGATAGGCGCGGTCGAAGAACACGCCCCATTCGCTGAAGGACGTACCGAGCGTCTGGTTGGGCGACACCGGCCCGCCATTGCTGCCGGTCGATAGCCGCATGCCCAGTGTCACGTCGTTGCTCAGCGCGTCGGTGAAGCCGAAGCGGGCGCGCACCCGCACCAGCGTCCGGTCCTCCGTCGTGTCGAGCAGCGGCGGGAAGCTCAGCTGGTTGCTCGAGATGTCGAAGGGCGTCGAGCTCTGTGCCAGCGCGTTGTAGTTGATGAAGAGATTGCTGTTGCTGCCATCGTAAAGCACGCGCTCGTAGCGGAACCGGAAATCGCCGTCGAACTTGAAGCCGCGCAGCCATTCCGGCAGCACGCTGGCCGGCGGCGGCGGCAGGCTGCCTTCGGCGATCAGCTCCTTCTTCGTCTCCTCCTTGATCTCCTGCTTCACCGCCTCGGGCACGTAGGTGACCCGCACGGTGGGCGGTGCGCCCGGCGGCACCGGCGGCGGCGCCGAGCCGATGGTCGGCGGCGAGGCTGCTCCCGGACCTACCGGAGCAGCGACCGGAGCCGCGGCCGCGCCGGCCTGCTGCTGTGCCTGCTGGAAGAGCGCGTCGGCCTGCTTCGCCGTGATGATCTTCTGCTGCACGAGCAGGTGGATCAGGTTGAGGGTGACGTCGTTCGTCGTCACGGGGGGGGCTGCAGCCGCTTTCGGCGGCAGAGGCGGCGACGCCTGGACCGACGGCGCCGGGCCCGGCGCCGCCTTTGTCGGGGCCGGTGTCGTCGGTTGCGCCGGCGGCGACGCTGGGCCGGACGGTGTTTCCGCCGCGGGCGGCTGTGGGGCCGGCACGGCGGTTCCGGGATCGGCGGCGGCAGACGTCGCGAGACTAGAAAGGACGATGGCCGAGGCAACGACGACCGCCCTGCCTTGCGGTCGCGCACGCTGCCTGTCGCTCGGGCCAATGCTCTGTCTCATACCTGACTTCCTGGGGCCGGTGGGTCGGCAGGGGCTGACGGATCAGCTGCGTGTGGGCGGCTGGGCGCGCAGCCGGATGACGACCGGCTGGGGCAGTTCTTTGGGCGGCGGGTCGGATGGGTGCAGCTCGTGCAGCACGATGTCCTCGAAGGCGGCATCGAGCTTAGGGTCGCCGAGCTTGGTCACCAGCTCCACGCGGGTCGGCACGCCGTCCGGCCCGATCCAGATCCGCGCCCGGATCTCGCCCTTGGCGTGCTCGAGGCGGCCGTCTTTGGTGACGGCCTCGTAAAGCGCGGAACCGATCACCGAGCCGTACCAGCCGGCGAGCGATCCCCCTCCCCCGCCGCCACCGCCGTTGCCGCTCGGTCCGAAATCGCCGGGACCGGCGCCGCTCGGCAGGCCGAGATCGGGCGGGCCCGGCGGCGCGTTGTTGGCGTTGGGCCGGGCGCTGGGCGTCGGCGGCGCCTTCATCGGATCCTGCATCTTCGGCGCCTCGACCATCTTCTGCGCCTGAGGCGGCGGCGGTTCCTTCGGCGGCGGAGGGGGCGGCGGCGGAGGCGGCGGCAGAATTTTCACCATCGACAGCTCGGGCACGACCTTGCGCGGCGCCTCGGCCGGGCCGGACATCGCCCAGGTGATGAGGCCGACGACGGCGAGCACCGCCGCGCCGACGCCGATAAGGACGCCGAAGCCGCGGCCGCCTGATCCGGGGCTCTGCGCCATGCCGCCCGCCTAGGGATGCGACCGTTGGGTCGCGAGGCCGACCTGGGTCAGGTTCAGCTCGCCGATCACCGCCAGCACGTCGACCACATTCTTGTACTGAACCTCCGCATCGCCCTTGATGACGATCGGGAAGTCCGCATCCTGTGCCTTGTGCTGGGTGAGCCGCTGCTTCAGCTCGTCGAGGCTGGCCACCGGCACGGTGTCCATGAAGAACTTGCCGTCGTTGCTGATCGAGATCGCGACCGTCTTGGGTTTGGCGAGGCTCGGCGTGTTCGATGCCTTCGGCAGGTTCACCTTGACGCCCTGCACCGATGCCGTTGTCATGATGATGAAGACGATCAGCAGCACGTATGCCAAGTCGAGCATCGGCGTGATGTTGATGTCGTCGTAGGCCTTTTCCTCTTGGACCTGCATCGTCCTACTCCGCGGCCAGGCCGCCGAGCGCCGCGTGAGCGTGCGACATCTCGGCTAGCCTGGCGATGAACTGATCGACGAAGACGCTCATCGAGGCGACCTCTTCTTTACTTTTTATCAATAGATAGTTGTAGCCAAACAACGCCGGGATGGCGACGAACAGTCCCGCGCAGGTCGCGACCATGGCGGCGGCGATGCCCGGCGCGATCGCGTTGACGTTGACGTCACCCGCCACTGCGATCGCCGCGAAGGTGATCATCACGCCGACCACGGTGCCGAGCAGCCCGATGAACGGGCCGCCCGAGATCGCGATGGTCAGCAGCACCATCCAGCGGTTGAGCGCCTGGGTTTCGCGAATGAGCGACGCGTCCATCGTGGCGCGGATCGCCTCGATGGCCTGCTCGGTCAGCGGCGGCGCGTGGCGCAGGTGGCTGACCTGGCCGAGGCGTTCCCGCAGTTCCTCGATCCCGACCGACAGCATGCGGTAAAGGGGCGCGGATTCGATCCGCACGAATTCTTCGCGCGGGAGCCGCTCGGCCCCGACTCCCGACAGCATCCGCTCGAACTGGAAGACGTCGCGGCCGGCCCGCGCGAAGGCGGCGAGGAAGGCCTTGTTCGACTTCCCCACCTGACCGATGTAGCGCGCCCGGTCGGCCATCACCCACCAGCTGATCGCCGCCATCACCAGAAGGATGCCGATAATCACCCAGCCGTCGGTCGTCACCGACTTCAGGATGACGATGAAATAGCCGCCGCCCCAGGCCGAGTTCTGCTCGTCCTGACCGAACTGCACGAACTTGGAATCCGCCACCTGGGAGGCGAACAGCGCGCGGATATAGCCGGCCGGCCGCGCGGTCTTCGAGATCTCGACCTCGTCCATGCCGCCGGCGAAGCCCGCCGTGACCGCATCGCCGTTCGCGTCGCCGCCGATCGAGGTGGCACCCGTCAGCGCCGGCAGCTTCACCGGCAGCGTGTCGCGCGGCTGGCCGTCGACATAGAGCACGACCTGCTGGTCCGCGGTGACGGCGATGTGGTGCCACATCTGCGGCGCGATCGCCTCGCTGCTGTCGCCGCGTTGCGCCGTGCCGCCGACCGGCTGGACGCTGACATAGGGCCGGCCTTGCTCGATGCCGACGATGAGCGAGCCCCCCGCGTCGTGGCGCGCGTAGAGCACCTCCGACCGCGTGTCGTCGGGCCGTATCCAGGCCGCGAAGGTCAGCGCGCCGCCATCCGGGATCGCGAGCGAGCTCTTCGCCGGGACCTGGATCGCCGTGTTGCCGTCCAGCTTGACGCCGGCGCCGATCAGCGAGCCGGTGTCGCCAGGCACAGCCTTCGCCGCGGTGTTGCCGTAGGCAGTCCAATCATGGGCGGGGGCGCCCTTCTCGGCGAAGTGATAGACGAGCACCTCGTCGGCGTCGTACGCGGCCCGTGAATCGCCGCCCGAAGCCGCCTTGCTGTTGCCGTAATACATCCACAGCTTGGTGGTCGCCCCGGCCTTCACCTCCGGCATGTCGACCCAGACCAGCCCGATGCCCAGCACCGGATCGAAGGTCTCGACATGGAAGTTGAGCGGCGTCTTGTCGTCGGCCGCGATGAAGCGGAGATCGGTGCCGTCTTCCTTGGCGTCGGTGAATTTGAGGTTCCCGTCGTGCAGCCGGACCAGTACCGGCACGCGCCCGGCGTCGCTCGGCAGATTGCCGCCGGTCGGCCCGGCGTCGATCGTGATCTCCTTGCGGTAGGACCAGTCGCCGTTCCACCAGGCCTTGGCCGATTGGGCGAAGCCCGACAGGCCGGCGATCACGATGAGCACGGGGAGGACGAAGCGCATGGGTCAGTACTCCGTCGCGACCCGGAAGAGGATGGTCTTCGCCCCTGCCCGCGTCGTCTCCGCCGTGATCAGCGGCATTGCCAGATCGATCGTGCCCTGGACGTGGTCGAAGAGCGCCGCGTCGGCGCCGAAGCCGTAGCTCGCCAGCGAGAAGTCGGCCTTCTGTTGCGGCAGCGAGGACAGGATGTGGCCCTGGCCGCCGTCCAGAAACGCGAACAGGGTGACGGCATTCAGCGTGTCGGTCGTGTCGACCATGCCCTTGAGCAGCTCGGGCACGGAGGGTGTGATCAGCTCCAGCGTGCCGCTGAACCCGGTATCGACCAGGACCTCGGACTCGTAATAGCCGCGCACGCTGTGGAAGCCGCCGAGCGGGAACTGGTCGTTGCTGATCAGCGGCTCGTCAGTGACCTGGCCCTCGATCCGCGCATGGACCTTGAAATCCGCCGGCAGGTCCTGGCGTCGCTCGTAGGCGCCGCGGAAATAGAGCTCCTGGCCGCGGGCATTGTAGCGGTCGGCGTCGAAATCGGCCCGCGAGCTGCCGACGCGCGGCAGCGCCACGCTGAATGTCGCGTTCAGGCTGTCCGTCGCGGTCTCTTCCCGGTAGTTCCCGGAGTAGGTGATCGATACGGGGAAGAAGGTGACCGGAACCGGCGATTGCGGGCCGCCCGAGACGCTGGTGAGCTGGTTGAAGTCCTTGTAGTCGATGCCGGCCTGGACGGATTCCGTGAAGGCTTCGCTGCCCGGCAGCTCCCAGACGCCATGGATCCCCACCTCGTTGCCCTTGCCGACGACGTCGGTGGCGCCGAGCGTCGAGACGTTGCTGTCGGAGATCAGGCCGTTGATCTGCAGGCTGAACGGCGAGCCGAGGAAGCGGGCGAGATAGGTCGCGGCGAAGACCTTGGCGTCGGCCTCGTTCTCGGGCGCGGTCTCGAAGGTGAAGGAGAGCCGGTGCCCGAGCTGCCAGAGATTGTTGTAGCCTACGGTCCCGTAGACGCGGAGCGGCGTGGTCGAGACCGATTGCTGGTTGTTGATCCCGACTTCCGCCTGGATCGGCAGCTTGTCCTTGACCACCAGATCGACGTCGAGCGTTCCTGGCTCCTTGCCGGCTCGTACGGTCGGAGTCACCTCGCGGCCCGGCAGGTCGTTGAGCGCGACCACGTCCTGGCGCAGCTGGTCGAAATTCGGCACCGCTCCCTCTTGTATTGAGGGTGCCTGCTCCTTGATCTTCGCGAGCGAGTAGTAGCGGGAACCGGTCACCCTGAGCCGCCCCACCTTCATCTCGACGACCCGGATATGCACGACGCCATCCTGCGGCGTCGGGTCGTCGACGATCAGCTGGACTGCCTGGTAACCCTTGTCCTGGTAGGCCTTCTCGAGCGCGTCTTTCGCCTTCTCGACGTCGTCCGGCGAGCGGTCCGGACCGAGATACGGGTAGACCGCGTTCTC
This sequence comes from Allostellaceae bacterium, assembly GCA_035308865.1. Lineage (GTDB taxonomy): Bacteria > Pseudomonadota > Alphaproteobacteria > ATCC43930 > CGMCC-115725 > DATGFU01. The sequence goes on from DATGFU010000385.1 coordinate 13,754, forward strand.
GATTGTCGGGGTGTCGAGGACGGAGTTCCCGTCGACCGCATACTCCTCGATATCGACGGGCTGGGACGCAACCGCCGGCGCGTCCGCGCTGGCCATCGCGGAGCCCGCCGCAAAGCCGAAAATGGCTGTAACAACAATGTAATATAGGGTGTTCATTGCCTGCGGCCGTTGCCCCCGCCCGCTTGCCCCGCGGCCCCGGCCTGGATCGCTGGCGCCATTGCGACGCCGCCGAACTCAAGCGCAATATCGGTATCCAGTTATCCCAGTCCTGTTACATCGCCATGACGGGCCGAGCGGTATCAGCGTGCTTATGGCCGCCGCCTACTCGCCGCCGCCATACTCCATCCACTTGGCGTGCTCCTCGGCCGCCTGATTGCGGCGGCTGCGGGCGAGCCTTTCGTCGTATCCGTCGGAATCCGCCTTCAACGACGCGTAGGCATCGCCGCGGAATTCCATCTTCTCGTTGGGCAGATCCTCGACACTCGTATCGCGCGTGTACCGCACCGTTCCGCCGTCGCCGGCGGCCACAGGCGCGGGCGTGACAGGTGCGCTCGCGGAGACTACGGCGGGCGCGGCTGGCGGAGACGGGGCGCCTCGCGTCGACGGTAAGGGCGCGGCGGATTCGACGGCAGCCGCCTCGGGAGCTTCGTTCTCCTCCGGCGCCGCTTCCGACGGCGTTCCGACGTCGAACGTGCCGAAGCCGAACCACTTGTCGCGCACCGCCTCGAAATGCGCGACGGGATCGTAAAGCTGGACCGGCAATCCCAACGATTTGGCGGTCAGCTGCCCGATCGACGCGACCACCGCGTATTCCTTGAGGACCAGGTCCCTCTCGGTGTCCACCAGCGCCAGCTGCGAGCGGAACAGAGCGTCCTGCGCGTTCACCACGTCGAGCACGCTGCGCTGGCCGAGCGAGGCTTCGTGGGTCACGCCGTCGAGCGCCACCTCGTTGGCCGCGACCGCCTCACGGTTCGTCTTGTCGTTGGCGCGGATCGCCTCCAGCTGCTCCCAGGCCGCGGCAGCGGCGTTCTGGGCATCGCGGCGCGCGAGGTCGAGCTCGCTCTGCCGCTGCGACACGACCTGCCGGGCTTGGCGCGAGATCGAATAGCTCTTGCCGCCATCGAAAATCGGAATGATCAGCTGCGCCATGATCCGGTAGTCGGTCGCCGGGGCACGGCCGACGACGAGGCTGTCGTTCGAAACCGAGAAGCGCGCGACATCCGACTGGTGGAGGATGGATGCATCGAGCGACAAGGTCGGCAACAGAGCGCCGTCCGCCAGATCGACATCGGCCTCGGCGGCGCGCTCGGCATAGCCCGCAGCGACGACCCCCGGGCTCTCGTTCTCTGCGGCCGCCAAAAGCTCGTCCTCGGTGGCCGGCAGCGCCGGATGTCCCTTGGGCGCGCTCAGCACTGCCGGCGCCTTGCCGGTATCGCGCTGGTAGATCGACCGCTCAACCGCGAGCGCGCCCTCGGCCTGCTGCCGGTCGGCGGTCGCGCGCGAGGCGGCGCTCTCGGCCTGCGACACGTCGGTGCCGGTGACGGCGCCGAACTTCAGCCGGCCGCGCGTATCGTCGAGATACTTCGCGGTCTCGCGCTCGTAATCGGTGGTGAGCGAGACCTTCTCCTGGTCGGCCACCACGGTCATGTAGTCGGTGATCGCCGACAGCAGCACGGCCTGTTCGACATTGACCAGCCGCGCGCGGTTGGACTCGATCGTGTGCATCGCACCGTCGAGCTCGGCCTCGGTGCGGCCGCCCCGGTAGACCGGCTGCGACACCCTCACCCCATACGCCTCGCGCGAGAAGAAATTGAAGTCGTCGCCGGCGATGAGCGAGCTGTTGCCCACGCCCGACAGATGAACCACCCCCTCCTCGCCCAGGAGGTTGGCGGTGGGGCGGTAGTTCGAGAGCGCCTGCGGCACCTTCTCGTCGATCGCGCGGAGCGCCGCCTGCGCGGCGCCAAGCTGCGGGCTGGTCTGGTAGGCGTCGACCATGGCGTCGTCGAGCGTCTGCGCCGCTGCCGGCATCGCCAGCACGGACGCCAGCAGCGCAGCGGCCACCCCTCCCTGCCGCCCTACCGACCCGTCAGCCATGGAAATCCGCCGCGGTGAGATTGGTCACGCCGACGAATTCGATCCGCGTGCCGCGGAGATCGAAGAAGGTGCTTCCGCCGACGAGCGTCTCGTGCGCCTGGAAGTCGCTCCAGCCGAAACTGTGCCCGGCGGTCAGGATGAAGTCGCTGGCAGCGTTGAACCCAGTGACGATGTCGAAGCCGCCGACGCCCTTCTCGAACTCGAAGGCGACGCGGCCGGCGCCGGAGTCGTTCATAAAGGACGTGCCGGACCCGCCGATGAACGTGTCCTGGCCAAGCCCGCTGGTCATAACGGTCGTGCCGGAGCCGCCGGTCGCCTCCTGGGCGCCGGCGGCCGACCCTTCGTCCGTGAACACGGTAAGACCGCTGCCGGCAACCACGGTGGCACTGCCGAAGGCGGCGACCTGATCGGTCCCTGTGCCGGTGCGGATCGCATCCTTGCCGCCGGAGCTGACGAGCATGTCGCCGTTGCCGGTCCGGATCACGTTCGCCCCGGAACCTGAAATGATCGTGCCCGAACCGCCGCCGCCGCGGATCGTGTCGTTGCCGAGATTGCCGACCAGCAGCTCGGTGGTCGCGAAGAAATTCGCCACGTGGCCGAGCATTCTGGCCGAGGTGGTGCCGGTGAGCACGAGGCCTTGAACGCGCGGCGCGAGCTTGGCCAGTTCGCCGGCGGTCAACGGCGAGCCGTTCGCGATGTTGACGTCACCGATAAGCGGCGTGCCCGTGGCGCCGCGTATCGCCGCCTGCGCCGGCGTCGGCGCCGCCAGCGAGCCCGGTGTGAAGATGTTGAGCGAAGGCGAGGCGATGTGCTGCGCGGCCGCGACATCGGCCGTCAGATTGTCGATCGCCGTGACCAGTGTGGCCAGCTGCGCCGTGCCGACGTCGTCGACGAGCTGGCCGGGAGTCGCTGCGGTCACGACGATATCCATGCCGCCATGCATGTCGCTCTGCAGGGCGAGAACCGAGCCCCCGGGCAGCGACAGTCCGGTCACGGCCATATCGAGGATGACACTGCCGTTCTGCTCGATCGTGAGGTGACCGCCGCCGTAGCTGACCGTGTCGTCGGTCGCGAAGGCGATGCCCGTCAGGTCGATCGTATCCCCGGCGACAAAGCCTTCGATGGCGAGGCTTGCGTCGGCGGGGGCGGCCAGCGCCAGCACGCCGGTGGCGTCCGCGAAGTCGATCGTGCCGGTGACGCCCGACTGGAACGCGACGGTCGCACCGCCCGACAACTCGATCGTGCCGGTTCCGGTCAAGGCCGTGGCATCGGACAGCGTGCCGCCGGCGACCAGGATCACCCCGTCATTGACCAGCGTCCCGGCGATCTCGAGCGTGCCGGCGACGCTGAGCGTGTCGCCGCCCGCGAGCGTGTCCGCGCCCGCCAGCGTCCAGTCGGTCGCCCCGGCAAACAGGTAGTCGGTGAAGCCGGCGAACGTGCCGTAGGCGCTGCCCGACAGTGTTCCCGGGCCGCCCAGCCCGGCGATCGTGCCGGCCGCCGCCGCCAGCTCGAGCGTCCCCTGGCCGCCGCCGATCTGGCCTTTGAATGTGGCGCCGGCCTCGACGACCAGGAGATCGCCAGGCGCCGCGAAGAACACCGAATACTGCCCGGCAGCGCCGGCGATCGTGCCGTAATTGACCACGGTCGCGCCGCCGGCCTCGGCGAACACGCCGATATATCCGGCGATGCTGGCGCTCGCCTCGTTGGTCACGGTGCCCGCCGCCTCCAGCACGACGCCGCTGCCGGCGCCGCCGATCGTCTTGATCGTGCCGGCATTGGTCAGGACGCCGTCGCCGCCCAGGACGACCGCGGTATAGCCGCGAATGCCCGCACTCGCGTCGTTGGCAACGGTGCCGCCGGCCGCAAGCACGACGGCAGCCGCACCCGCCACCGCGCCAGTGCTGCGGATCGTGCCGTCGTTGACGACAGTTCCGGCAAGGCCGCTGACGGTGATTCCGTAGAGGTAGGCGGAGATGAGCGCATGGGCCTCGTTGTGCACCGCGCCGCCGGCCAACAGCTCGATTCCCAGTGAAGAAACGCCCGGACCGAAATTCTCGATCGTTCCGGAATTGTCGATGGACGTAGAGCCGCCCGACCGGATCCCGCCGCCATAGCCTTCGATGAGGCCGCCCGCGTTGTTCTCGATCGTGCCGCCGTAGCCGAGGCCGATTCCGAACCCGTCGGCACCGGTCGCCTGGATCTTGCCGCCGTTGGTGATGTTGCCCGCCGCCCCGCCGATCGCCACGCCGTATTCGTATCCGTACGCCAGCGAGGCAGCGCCGGTCTGGGTGACTGATCCGCCGTCGGAGAGCTCGATACCGGCGCCGGGTGTGCCCGGGGTGGCGCTGGTCGACAGAATCTTGCCGGTATTGGTCACGGTTCCGGCCGCGCCGCTGATGTCGACACCGTATCCGTAGCCCGAGATCGTGCCGGTCGCCTGGTTGGCGACCGAGCCGCCCGCGGCGAGCGCGACGCCGGCGAAGGTCGCTCCGGTCCCGAAGCTTTGGATCTGGCCCTGATTGGTGATCTCGCCGATGCCGCCAGTGATATCGATCGCATCGTCGTAGGCGGCGACGTAGGCGTTTGCGCCGTCGTTGGTGACCGCGCCCCCGGCAAAAAGATGCACGCCGTCGCCTGCCGAGGAGTAGACGGCGCCATAGTTCAGGATCGTGTAGGCCGACACTGTGCCGCCGGATATCGCATCGCCGCTGGCATGCACCGCGCCGGTCGCGGTGATGGTGATCGTCGGGTACAGCGTCGAAAGGTGGATGGCCGGATAGGTGCCACCCGAGTAGGTGCCGTGTGCCATGTGCCCGCTCGATCCGTGGCTTGCATCAGCCCAGCCAGGGCCGCTCTACCACGCGTCGTGAGTCGAAATGATGACACCGTGGTGACCAATCCCTCTCGGGTACGGAAGCGGCGACGTCGTAATTCTATCATTTGACTCCGCCTGCATCCCCATCTACCGCAGAACCGTCGTATTGCGGAACGACGCGTCACGTCGTGCGGCTTGGCGGGTGTAATAATACTGTAACCAGTATGTAACTGAGTGGATGGCGTAGCACTATGTTGTTGCGCTTCCTTGGCCGTTGACATCTCTTTTACCGGAATATTGGGGCGCAAGAACACGATGATGGACCGGATCTGCATTCTTGGGGGCGACGGCTACCTCGGCTGGCCCACCGCCATGTCCTTTGCCGCCAAGGGCCACCGGGTCCTGGTTGTCGACGATGGGATCAAACGCCGCTGGGAGGCAGAGGTCGCCGCTCGACCTTTGGTTGCGATCCCGCCGCTCTCGGAACGGGCGAAACTGTGGAACCGGATGGCGTTCCAGCGCGGCGCCGGACAGATCGACTGCGCCACCTTGAACGTCGCGTCCGATCCCGAGGTACTCGAGGAGGTGCTGGCCGGATTCCGGCCCGCGACCATCATTCACTACGCCGAGCAGCCTTCGGCCCCGTTCTCGATGGCGAGCCGCGACAAGGCCGTGCGCACCCAGCACAACAACGTCGTCGGCACGCTCAACCTGGTCTTCGCGGTGCACGCGCGGCTGCCCGACGCTCATATCGTGAAGCTCGGCACGCTCGGCGAGTACGGCACGCCTAACATCGATATCGAGGAAGGCTGGCTTGACCTCGAGCACAACGGGCGGCGCGACCGCGTCCTCTTCCCGAAAAAGCCCGGCTCGATCTACCACCTCTCGAAGGTGCATGATTCGGCCAATCTCGAATTCGCGTGCCGCGTCTACAATCTGCGGGTCACCGATCTCAACCAGGGCGTCGTCTACGGGATCGAGACCGACCAGACGGCACTGGCCGAAGGCCTGCACACGAGCTTTCACTACGACGCGGTATTCGGCACCGTCCTCAACCGCTTTATCGTCCAGGCCGCGCTCGGCCTGCCGCTGTCGATCTACGGCCGCGGCCACCAGCGGCGCGGCTTCCTCGACATCCGGGATACGCTGCGCTGTGTCGATCTGGCCGCTTCGAACCCCGCAAAGCGTGGAGAGTTCCGGGTGTTCAACCAGCTCACCGAGCAATTCTCGATCCGCGAGCTGGCCGAGCGCGTGACCGCCGCCGGCCGCGCCGAGGGGCTGGACGTGGAGGTCCGGCACCTCGACAACCCCCGGGTCGAGGCCGAGGATCACTACTACAATGTCCGCCACAGCGGGTTGATGCAACTCGGCCTCGAACCGCACCTCCTGTCGATTGAACTCCTGCGCGGGATGATCAGGACGGTCGTCGAGCATCGCCATGCGATCGATCAGTCGTCTCTGCACCCGCAGATCGCCTGGCGCACCGGCGCGGAAGCGCAGGCCGGGGAGAGGGAAGAGACTCTCGCTCCCCAACCGATCAGACTGGTCGGCTGACCGTCGCCCTCCTCAGCTGGGCCTGAGCGCCGACAGCACCGTCTGCAGATCCGCCGGCGTGCAGTAGGTGCACGCTTGGCCGGAGCTGATCGGATAGGTGAGATAGAACCCATCAACCCCGCCCGATCCGGTCAGCTGCGTCATCACGCTGACCATCGAGCTCGGATTGGTGAATCGGAAGCTCAGCTGGGTGGCGATCAGGGCGTTCGGCGCCGCCATGCGCAGCCGGGCCACCATGTCCTGGAGGGCCAGCACGTAGGTATCGACATAAGCGATCTTGCTGGGCGAGGCGCATTTGGTGGCGTGGGACGGGCTGGCCGTGCCGTCGTTCAGCAGCTGCTGCGCCTGCAGGACGATCAGCGAAACGCCGCTCCAGTCCATGCTCGGCGCGAAGATGTTGCTGCCGACGTAGTCGTTGTACTGGTTGTTCGAGATGTAGGTCGAGCTGTAGCTGCACCGCCCGATATTGATCCCGATATATTCCGGCCCGAAACTGGTGCCGAAGGCATGGCAGGTGTTTGGCGAGTTGGCGACGTAGCCGCTGGCGGCCGAGACCGAGTGGGCAAGCGCCGAAAGCTCGCCCGAGGGGCTATCCACGTCGGCCGCCTCGTAGATGATCATGTTGGCGACGTCGGGGACGCAGCCTGTATTGGCCCGATGCCGGACATTGGCGAGAGTCGAGGGCGTCGCGATCGTGTGCTGCTGGCCGACCAGCACGCCCAGTCCCGTGTCGGCGTTGATCAGCCGCGCGCCGAAATAGTCCATCGGCAGGGCGTAGGTGTTCAGGACCGTGAAGTAGTCGTTCGTCGTGCCCGGATCGCTGTTGACGACCATGATGAAGGGCGACCCGGACTGCGCCGCGGCGGTCGTAGCGTTTCCCAGGAGACTGGCCACGCCCAGGCAAAGTACGACGATCAACGAAGCAAAACGGCGCATCGCCAGACCCCTTGCCATGTATTATGACGGTTTTATTGCAGCAGCACTTATTATAGACGGCGTTTTCCTTGGCGGCCAACCCCCTTCGTTTGCACCCCGCCCATAGGCAGCCAAGACTCCTGGTAGCAGCACCCGGCCACGTCGTAAATCTGTAATTTGACAGTACCCGGCTCCGCATCGACAGTGCGGCTGCCGATATTGCAGGCGCCTCGGCGCCTCGATCGACTTGGGGGTTGGCATCAGTCACATCGACGGCCTTGCGCCGGCGCCGCGGCGGCGTCGGCATGGGTCGTCGCGAGGGGCGGACAGGTCCGCGGGCGGCGCCGGTGCGATTCAGACGATCCACAGAGATTCAGCCGGGGCTGCGGCCGATGCCGCCCGCCGGCAACGGCAATGGCCACAATGGCAATGGCCATAACGGCAATGGCCACGCTGCCATCGGCTATGCGCGGCGACGCCCGCGCCCCTACCGGCGCTATATCATCGTCGCCGTCGTCCTGATCGGTATTGCCGCCTTCGCCTATTTCGACCGCGGCTGGATCACCGGCGACGGCATCGTCGTCGGCCAGCTTACGCCGGTGAATCCGATCAGCCAGGTCCGCCTGAAGAAGCTCATGGTCAAATGCCTCGACTTCGTCAGCCGCGGCCAGGTCCTGGCGCAGCTGGAGAACGAGGTGACGGCGCAGGCCGCCGACCAGCAGCTGCAGCAGTTCGAGCTCCAGCTGGCCGAGGCGCGCTCGGGTGCAGCCGTCGCCGACAAGGAGGCCGCGGCGGCACGGAAGTACCTCGAAGCCCAGGCCGCGGTCCGCGACCAGCTCGAGCAGGTGCTGAAGGCCCAGACCGAGATGGTCCAGAAGAATTACACGGCCACGCTCGTCTGGCAGCAGAGCAAGGCCGATCTGGCAAAGGCGCAATCCGAGACCCAGGCTGCCGATTTCGTTGTCCAGTCCAAAGAGGCGGAGAGCCGCCGCTCGACGGTCGAGGCCGATTTGACGGAAAAGCGCATCGCCGCCTTCCAGGCCTCGCCCGAGCTGATGGGACGGTACGAGCTCAAGGCGCCCAAGGCCGGCTATCTCACGCAGTGCAACGCCTATGAGGGCAGCGTCGTCAACGCCGAGAGCGTGCTCTACCAGGTGTTCAACCCCGCGGATGCCTACGGCATCATCTTCGTGAGCCCCAGCGATGCGCCTCGGCTGGTCGCCGGCGATACCGTGCAGCTCAAGGTCGGCGGCATCGAGACGCCGGTGAGCGCGCGCATCTCTGGCTTCTATCCGGAGCTGTCGGGCATGCCGGACTCGCTCACCCGCTACTTCTGGGAACAGGAGAAGTGGTCGCAATACGAGCCCATCCGCGTGGATTTCGTGAGCCTCACGGAGGGCCAGCAGCGGAGCCTGAAGTCCTTCGCGCAAGTGCGGGTGTCGCTATGGCGGACGCCCAAGCAGGGCGTCTTCGGGGCGATCTCGCAGCTGTTCTCGCGGGTGACCGGATGAACCGCAGGCGGCGTGAGCGGCGAGGAGCAGCGGCATGACCGGCGGCTCGATGGGCGACCTCGCTTCGGCCGACGACCGCACGGACGAGCGGCGGCGCCTCGATCTTCTGTCGCTGGTCGCCGAGGCCGGCGGCACCCTCCTCCCCCATCGCAGCCCGGAAGCGAAGGCGGGCTACGATTTCGGCCTGCCCGGCTCGGTCGCGCCCAGCGACCTGAGATATCTGGCCGAGCGCGACTATCTCGACGAGCGGTTCTTCGACCGCGTCAGCATCTGCCCCAAATGCTCGAGCCATTTCCTCAATGTGCGCGAGGTGTGCCCGTCCTGCCGGTCGGCGCATTACTCGGAGGAGCCGCTGCTGCACCATTTCCGGTGCGGCTATGTCGGTCGCGTGAGCGAGTTCACCGCCGCCGACGGCAGCGGCAAGCGCATCTGCCCCAAATGCTCGACCCAGCTGAAATATCTCGGGACCGACCACGATCAGCTCGGGCGCACCTTTCTGTGCCTGGAGTGCGGCACCTCGTTCCAGGATCCGCCGGCGAGCGCGATGTGCCTCTCCTGCGGCACCGAGACCCTCGCATCCGATCTCTCGACGCTGGAGATATCGAGCTACAGCCTGACCTCTCTCGGCACCGCCGCGATCCGCCGCAGCTCGCTGTTCGAGCAGGGCAACGAGGCGTTGTTCCTGGCCGGCGCCACGATCTACCGCCCGACCATCATGCGGGAGATCCTCGACTACGAGGCGCGGCGCTGCAAGCGCTTCAAGTCGCTGTTCTCGCTGCTGCTGCTGCAGTTCCGGACCGATCCGGCGCACGCCGCTTCCGACGACGCCGAGGTTGACATCCTGCGCCAGTTGCGCGCCCGGTTCCGCGCCGCCGACGCGATCGGCCAGCTGGCGACCGGGCTCTATGCCGTCTGCCTTCCCGAAACCGGCCTCAAGGGCGCGCAGGTCGTCCGTGCCTTCGCGGCAACGCTGGGCACGGCCGCGGCGCCGATCGAGACGAGCATCGCGGAGCTTTCCTCGCCGGCCGATCTGGCGCAACTCCTCGCCGGCTACGGTCTCGGATGACGGCGCGCACGGGGCGCGGATCCCGGCGGACCGGAACCGTCCTCGCACTTGCTTTGATCAGTCTCGCGGGCACCGCCAGCGCGGACGAGGCGCCGGCACCGCCAAACGCCGCGCCGTTCGCTTCCCAACTGCGGTCGGGCGGCGTGCTGCTCGGCACCAATTCACGCTTCGCCTCGCACCTCGCCTTCGATTTTTCGGAGAACATCCTCGGCTTCTCGAGCAGCGACAGCACCGCGCCGGACAATTTGAGGGAGCCGATCGGGGCACCGCCGACCTCCCTCGCCGACATCGAATCGCTCGACAACGAGTCTCCGGCCGACGCTGCGCCGTCGCCTGTCGCCGGTCCGGTTCGGAAGCACGCGAAAAGTCTCCGTAATCAGAACGGACCCGGGCTCGACACAAGCACCGCCTGTCCGTGGGCGAGCTACCGGCGGTCGGGCGAGACCCCGTTCTGGGCCCGATTTGCCACCGACGCCGCTTGGTCCGTGGGGCGCAAATCCTCCTTCGACACGGGCGGCCCAACCGATACTGACGTCGCGCCGCCGGTGACGGAGGCGACCGGCGAGCTTGCCGCGCACCGGCGGCCGGGCGAGTGGTGCTCGCCCAGCGCGACGCTCTGGCAGCCGACCACCCCGTTCCCGCCGCTGCTGATCAGCCTGAGTGTCGCTTTCGTCCTCGGCTTCCTGGTGTTCCACGCCGTCCGCGGCTTCGCGCGACCCTGACGCCGGGCTGCCCTCCATGGATGGCTTCCTAGAATATTTCTCCAGCGACCTGCACCCTTCGGTGCTGCGGAATTTCTTCCATACGCTGCCGCTGCTGTTCCAATCGTCCTACCTGCCGTTCTGGCTCTTCATCCTCCTGCCGTTCGTGCGGTTCGTCCTCCCCACTCTCGTCGCCTGGTCGATGACCGTGGTGCGGCCGCGCCTGTTCGACCAGCCGGTGTCGCGGGCGCTCATCGTCGCCAATCCCCTCGTGTCGGTGGTCGTCGCCGCCCATAACGAGGCCCACGGAATCGCGGGAGCGCTGCGGTCGATCCTCAATTGCGGCTATGGAAATCTCGAGATCATCCTGGTCGACGACGGTTCGACCGACGGGACGGCTGCCGTCGCGCGCAACGTCGCGGCAGGTTTCGGGCAATCGACCAGCGCAAGCTGGAACAAGCTCAGGGTCTTCTCGTCGCGCCGGCGCAATGGGAAAGCAAGCGCGCTCAATATCGGGCTCAGCATGGCCCGCGGCGAATACATCGTCATCATGGATGCCGACAACGAGTTCCAGTACGGCATCGTGCCGGCTTGGCTGGCTGGCTTTACCGACGACGGCGTCGGCGCTGTCGTCGCCAATCTGCGGGTGGCCAACGCCGACACCAACCTCCTGACGCGGCTGCAGGACGTGGAATTCTCGGTCAACGTGCTGCTGTGGCGGATGATCGCCGCCAAAATCGGTGTTCTCGCAATCGTGTCCGGTGGCGGCGCGATGTTCAGGGCGCGCGCCTTGCGGGCCGCCGGCGGGTTCGACTCCGGGCTCGGCGAAGATACGGATATGACGCTGCGCATCATCAAGATGGGCTGGCGCCCGAAATTCGCGCTCGATGCGATCGTCTGGGCGAACGCGCCGACCACGCTCAACGGGCTCATCCGGCAGCGCGTCCGTTGGGCGCGAAACATGGTCAAGATCCGGCTCAGCAAGCACAGCGACACGCTGAGTCTCTTCCAGCCCTATGGCTGGCAGATGGGTTTCATCGCGATGCACACGCTGTTCATCCGGACGATCCTGGTCTGGGCGCCGCTCTTCGGTTTGATCTATCTTCTCATCAGCAACCCGACGCATCGCCCGATCTTCATCACCGGCGCCTACGGCGTCCTGGTGACCTGGGCGGCGATCAAGCTGATGATCGTCCGCGACCTCGCGGGAACGCCGACGATCACCCGGCTCGCGATGATTCCGCTGATGCCGTTCTATTACACGGTGCTGCGCCTGGTGAGCTTGTGGGGAATCGCCGTGGAACTGACCCGGCTCCAGACTAAGCATGCTTATGTCCCCAACCATATCTGGGAGGAGACCCCACACTGGTGAGGCCGGCGGCCTCTCCGGGTCCGGCAACATGAATGCGACATTACCTCGCCTCGATCCTCGCGGCCGCGGCGTTCCTCTTGACCGGGCCAGCCTTGGCCGATCCGGAGGCTCCGACGGTGTCTGACGCTGCATCGGCCGAAACAGGCCCCTTCTTCATGTTCGCCGCCTCGAAATTTGCCGAAACCGGCGAGCGCCAGAGGATCGAGGCCGTTCTCAGCGCGCATCTGACGGCGCGGGACTTCGTCAGCCTCGGGCTGACCAAGGCCTTCCCTGCGCTGGGCGCCCGCATCCCCCGGGAAAACGTGTTCGTCCTGCCGCCGAACCTGACACAGGTGGCGGCGACGATCCGCAAGGGCACCGGCGACGGCACGCCGGGCCTATTGATCTATGACGGCGAGCACTGGGAGGCCACGCCCGGCGACGAGCAGGGCGACCTGCCCGGCGCGGTGCTGCGGGGCAAGGCCCTCACGCGCAAGAGCGCCGGCCATCGCTTCGGCTTTGCACCGGACGGCATATTCGTCGGCGTGCGGCCTGCGCGCTGCGGCTTCGACCTGAACGAGGCGGTGCATCGCCGGGTCGACTGGTCGGACATCGCCCTCTTCAACATCCAGGCCCAACACCTGCTGAGCGACGGCTGCGACGCCAGCGGCGGCTTTGCGTCCTTTGTCGATTTCGTCGTGGCGGTTGCCGGAGATGCGAAGGCCGCGGCGCCGCACCTCCTGGTCACGGCCCAGCTGTCCTTCCGCGACACGCCGCCGGATCGGATGGTCCGTGCCATTCGCCGGTTGCGTGGCATCGTGGACGGGTTCTACGTGGCCTATCCGAGCAATGTCGGGCCGGTCTGCCGCTACTGCAGTCCGGAGAATCTCGGCACCGTGCTTAACGCCATCCGCGGCGCCCCGGCAGCCGAGTGAGCCCGCGCGAACGCCTAAGGCCCGTCCGACCAGGGACGGTAGACGCCTTCCACTGCCTCGAAACGGAACCGGATGCCGTTGCGGCGAAGCTGGTTGCGCAGGATTTCGGTGAAGGCGTCCGCGGGACCTGTGATCCGCCTGGCATCGAGGTCGAACACGGTCCCTCCGATGAGCCGGAACCCGCCCTCGCCTTCTTGCGTCCAGCCACTGGCGCATCGGCCGATCGCCTCGGCCTCGCTGAAGATCCGATCGAACAGCGCCAGCCGCTCCTCAGCGGTCAGCACCCGCGGAAAGGCGCCCGCCCGCCGTACCGCCGCGGGAGAACCGGCGGCAAGGCAGCCGGCCGGCAGGTCGCGCGTGACCACGGAGCCGGCGGCCACGACCACATCGGACCCGATCGTCACGCCGGGATTGACCCAGGCGTTCGGCAGCCACACCCGGTCGCCGAGGGTGATCCCGGCCCAATGTGCCGGGAAGCCGTCCCACGCCGGGAGATAGGCGCCGTGCGTGAAGAGCTTGGTCTCGACCCCGAGCCCGACCTCGTGACCGATCCGGACCGGCCGCGCGATGTTGATCTGGCAGTTCCAGCCGAGGTGGAGGAAATCGCCGGCCGTCAGCTCGGCCACGGGATCGTGGCAGCTCCCCCCACCGATCCAGGCGCTTCGCCCGATGAAGGCGTCGCGCCCGATCACGACGCGCTGCCCCTCGATCACGGCATTTTCGCGGATCACGGCACCCGCCCCGATATGCCCTTCGGTGACCGAGAGACGGGCCGTCGGATGAATCTGCGCCGACGGATGGATACTGAACATCTGCCGATCCTGACGTTGAAGCGCCAATCCTCGCGGCGGAAGGTGCTCTCACTGTATTACGGTATTATTTCAGCATCGTGGCGGCGTGGGGCTGCGTCCGGAAATATCGGCTCGCGTCACTTGTTCCTCCGGAGCGAGAAATGGTAGCGTCCGGCCCTCAACTCGCAAGGATTTGCCCGGAATGACCGTCGTTACTATCCCGTCCGGCCGCTCCCGTCTGTGCCCCACCTGGCTGAGCGGAACCTGAGACCGTGCGCTTCATTCCCGTCGGCGCGCGCGTACTTTGTCTTTCGCCCCATCCGGACGATGTCGAGTTCGGGCTCGGCGCAACCCTCGCCAAGCACCGTGGAGAGTTCACCGCCCGGGTGCTGGTCTTCAGCGATCGCGGCCGGACGCGCGGCGAGACGAAGAACGACGAGGACCAACTCCGCGCCGCGGCGGTGCTGGGCCTGCCGCCCGAGGCGGTCCGGTTCGTCGACCAGCTGGACTACGGCGTCGACCGCCTCAAGGTCAGGTTTTTCGCCAGCGAGGAAAGCCGCGATCTCATCCGCCAGATCGTCACGAAGACGATCGCCGATTTCGCGCCCGACATGATCTTCGTGCCGGGGGTCAACGAGACGTTCCAGGACCATTCGGCACTGGGCGAGGAGACCGTGCGGATCGCCCGCGGGCGCCACGCTGTCTTCGGCTACGAGGTTCCAAAGCACAACCGGTGCTTCCAGCCGAACGTCTACGTCGATGTCGACGAGACCCATCTCGAGGCCAAGGCGGCGGCCATCAACTGCTTCTCGGAATTCGACAACCGCTACTATTTCGAGCCCGACGCCATCCGCTCCCTGGCCCGGATGCGCGCTCTCCAGGCCGGATATTTCGGCTTCGTCGAGGCGTTCGAGCTCTACCGCTGGGCGGCCGGTTAGGCCGGACACGCCCTATTCGGGTGGCCGACGCGGCCTCGGAACGACGCTGCCGCTGCGCGCGACCGGCACATTGCTCAAGTCCTTGAACCAATCGGCGATCCGGTCCCCGTTGAGAACCACGATGATGGGCGTCGTGACCAGAACGATGAAGAAAAGCGCGTCAAACCAATACGGCAGCGATGGTAGCATGTTCGCACCTCGAGGACCGAAGACGATCTCCACAACAAGAGGCGCGGCGGCGCAGATGCCGGTCATAACGACGCGGCACCGCGTGCTAAGTACCCGAAGCTACGGGAAAACCCGGTCCCGGCCGGCCGGCTCGCCGGCCGGGCCCCGGCGTGCGGTTCAGTCCGCGCTGCTGCGGATGAACATCTCGTTATGCTCGGCCGTGCAGGTGCCCGAGCTGTTGGTATAGGTCCAGGTATAATCCGCTCCGAACGAGTTCGGGTCGATCGGCGTATACGTCGCCGTATAGGTTCCCGTGGTCTGCACGCCGGTCTCTTCGTCCGTGAAGGTGATCGTTCCGGTGGGCGCCGTCTTCGTGCCGCCCGTCCGCTTGAATACCACCTTCTCGATATAGGGCGCGCCGCCTGTATCGTAACGCACCGTTCGGAGGATATGAACCGGCCGGTTGAGCGGCGTATTGATCTCGAGCTGATTGAATAGCGTCGTGCCCGTCGGCACCGGGCAGGCGGAAGTCGCGCTAACCACCACGCCCTGGCCGATATAGTGCCCGAAGGTTGGAAGGTTCGTCGCCGATGCTCCCGCGGCTCCGCACAGCGCGATGGCAGTGGTCATCCCGGTAATCGCATTCAGTCGAAGCATCCCGTTTCTCCCCAGGTTGAAGTTGGCCGATGCGGACCGCCCCGCATCGCTGACCGGCAAGTCCCGTCATCGCCGGACGCCATAATCTAAGCCCGCTGGCTAATAACGACAAACGGGACCTTGGCCGCACCCCGGAGCGCGATGACACTAGGTCGAATCGACCTAGTGTCTGAATCGCGCTCTGATTCAATTGTTTAGAGACGGATTCAGCGGTCGGGTCGTGCCGACCTGACCGCATCCGGCTCTCGTCAAACCGGGTCTGGGGGACCGCGGCCAATCGAAGCGCATGCGATAGTATTTGCCGTATAAAGACACGATGACGCCCAAGCGTCAGTCGTGACTGCCTTCGAAGTCCTGGCCGAAGAAATTCACGGGCAGGCCGAATTCAAGCTGGCCGCGCTGGGTCGGAAACACGGTCTGGGCCTGGATGTGGAGCCGGAACATCTGGGCGTCGCGGAAATAGCGCTGAAGCCTCTGACCGCGCCGGCCGGTCGAGGCGCCGGCCGAGTGGAAGAGCATCTCGATCGCCTCGCAGGCCATGAAGCAGGCTTGGCGGCCCATCCCCGACACCTTGAACGTGTCCTGCGGCTTGATCGGCACGCCGTCG
>DATGFU010000386.1:0-4531 GCA_035308865.1 Allostellaceae bacterium
GGTAGCGCTCCTCGTTCGGCCGGACATGCTCGTCCATGAACCGCGTCAGGCGGGCGATCCATTCCTTGGCGCGGTCCGAATGGTCGAAGTTCAAGGGGCTGCCTCTCACGGACTGAGTTTATGATTATAAATTGGCGAGGCCTCAGAGTCGACGGCTCGAACGAGCGCCCTAGCGATAGAGATAGGGGCAAGGCCGGGTCGATTGACCGGGCAATCGAGATTATCATAATAAATTAACGTCTGCCGCAGCGTCCGAGCACAGGCCAGGATCGGAATGACAGGGAAGAACCACGCCCCAGAGCCCTTGCCAGGACGCCTGCCGCGTCCGCGCAGCGGCCCGCTCGCGGGCATCCGTCTTGCCGATTTCTGCTGGATGGGCGTCGGCTCGATCGCGACGCGCTTCCTCGGCGATTTCGGCGCCGAGGTGATCAAGATCGAGAACCGCCAGCGCATCGACACCCCGCGCCGCCTGCCGATCTACAAGGGCGTGGTGCGCTCCTACGGCGAGGAGGATCCGAACCCCGATCCCGACAAGGGCGGGCTCCACAACAACTACAGCCGCAACAAGCTCGGCATCACGGTCGACATGCGCCAGCCCGAGGGCCAGGCGCTGGTCGACGAGCTGATCCGCAAAAGCAGCGTCGTCACCGAGAACTTCGCGCCGGGCGTCATGGAGCGCTGGGGCCTGACCTACGAGCGGCTGCAGGAGCTGTCACCCGACGTGATCTTCGCCCGCATGAGCGGCTTCGGCCATTCCGGGCCTTATGAGAGCTATCGCAGCTACGGGCCGGTGGTGCAGGCCGCCTGCGGCCTGTCCTTCATCAGCGGCCTGCCGGGACAGCCGCCCTCCGGTTGGGGCTTCTCCTACATGGACAACCAGGCCGCCTACCACAACTCGGCGGCGCTGCTGATGGCGATCTACAACCGCATGCTGACCGGACGGGGCACCGAGATCGACGTGTCGGCGGTCGAGGCGGGGATCGGCCTGCTGGGGCCGGTCTTCCTGGAAGCCTCGGTCAACGGCCGGGTGACCCGCGCCGAGCGCTATCCGACCGGCAACCGTCCCGAGCATCCGAAGGCGGCGCCGCACGGCGTCTATCCGGCGGCGGGCGAGGACCGCTGGATCGCCATCGCGGCTTTCGACGAGGCCGATTGGGTGGCATTGACCGATGCGATGGAACGGCCGGGCCTTCGCGACGATCCGCGCTTCGCGACACTCGATGACCGTATCGCCAATGCCGATGCGCTCGACGCCAAGATCGCGGCCTGGACGCAGACACAGGATCCGCATGCCGCGACCGAGCTTCTGCAAGGCGCCGGCGTGTGCGCCGGGACGGTGCAGAACGCGCGGGACCTGAACGAGATCGATCCGCAGCTGGCCCATCGCGGCATCTTCTTCGAGCTCGACCACCCGGTGATCGGCGAGGCGCGGTTCGAGGGCGAGCCGATGCTGTTCTCGCGCACCAAGCCGGACAACTGGCGCTCCGCGCCATTGCTCGGCGAGGACAACCGCTACGTCTACCGCGAGATCCTCGGCATGCCGGACGACATGATCGACGAGTATGCCGAGCGGGGCATCATCTGATGGCCGATCCGGTTCCCTTCGCCCATCTCAAGATCGTCGAGCTGTCGAGCGACCCGGCCGGCGAGATGCTGGGCAAGTACTTCGCCGGCATGGGCGCCGGCGTCGCCAAGCTCGAGCCGGAAGGCGGTGCGGCCTCGCGTGCCGTCGGACCCTATCGCAGCGGCGCCGAGGGGCCGAACGACAGCCTCAACTTCTGGTTCTACAACGCCAATAAGCGCAGCGTGACCGCCGATCTCGGCACGGCTTCCGGCAAGGACAGGCTCGGCCGGCTGATGGCGGACGCCGATATCGTGATCAGCGGCTTCCAGCCAAGGGAGCTGCGCTCGCTCGGCCTCGACTGGGACGCGGTCGCCTCCGCGCATCCGCGGCTCATCATCGTCTCGGTGACGCCGTTCGGGCTGACCGGCCCGTGGGCCGACCGGCGGAGCTCCGAGCTGGTGGCGCTGGCGCTTGGCGGGCCGCTTCATATGTGCGGCTACGACGATCACGGCATTCCGCCGATCCTGCCCGGCGGCAACCAGGCCTACAACACGGCGGCGATCTTCGCCTACAAGGCGGCGCTGCTGGTGCTGATCGACCGGGAGCAGACGGGCAGCGGCCAGCTCGTCGACATCTCGATGCACGAGGCCTGCGCGGTGACCGTCGAGCTCGGCAATCCCTACTGGTTCTACTCGCGCGCCATCGTGCAGCGCCAGACCTGCCGCCATGCCCAGCCGGTCATGACGCAGCCGGCGATCTTCGAATGCGCCGACGGGCGTTACGTCTTTCTCGCCCTGATGCTGTCGGAGCAGAAGCCGTGGCAGGCGCTCGTCGAATGGATCGACTCCCACGGCATGGCCGGGCATCTCACCGAGCCTGAATTTTCGGAGTATGCCTATCGCCAGGCGCGCTATTCGGAGGTGCAGGCGATCGTCGAGTGCTTCTTCCTGGTGATCGATGCCGATACCGCGTTCCAGGAGGGCCAGGGGCGCGGCCTGCCGGTCGGCATGATCAACTCGCCGGAAGAGCTGCTGTCGGACCCGCACCTGAATGCCCGCGACTTCTTCGTGGAGGTCGATCACGGCGCTGCCGGCACCTTCCGCTACCCCGGGCCGCCCTACCAGTTCTCCGCCTTCTCGGCGGCGCCGGCCGGGCGGGCGCCGATGCTGGGTGAGCACGACGACAAGGCCTGACATCGCGGCGGCGCCCGAGGCGCTAACGCTGATCGACGGCCATGACGCGCCGCTGGTCCGCGTGTCCGCGGCTGCCGACCCGCCCGCGACGGCGCATATTCGAGTTGGCACCGACGCCGAGGGCACGCTCGCCTGCGCGGATGCGCGAACCTTCGACGTCCTGCTGACAAGCCGAGGCGACGCGCCGGCGCCTTGGGTCACGGTTGCGGATCCAGAGCGTGCGGCACAGCGGCTGGTTGTCGCCGCCGAGCGCAATCCCCTGGCATCGTTGACACTTACGCGGCTCCTGCGTCTGAACGAAGGCCGTCGGCATGGCGATGCCCTGCTGATCGAGAGCTTCGCCTACTCGACGTTGCTCAAGGGCGGCGAGTTCGGGCGCTGGCGCCGGTCGCATCCGCCGGCCGAGCGGGGGGCGAACTCGCGCCCGCCGCTTCGGTTCGACCGGACCCACGATCACGTCACGCTGACCCTCGACCGGCCGGAGCATGGCAATCCCCACACCGCCGCATTGCGCGACGCCTTGAGCGAGGCGCTGCACATCGTGGCGCTCGATCCGACGGCGCCGACGGTGACGCTCCGCGCCACCGGCAAGGCCTTCAGCACCGGCGGCGCGCTCGACGAGTTCGGGCAGGCGGAGGATATGGCCGCTGCCTGCTACACCCGCTGGACGCGCTCGGCGGCCCGCGCGCTCCTCGATCTGGGCGACCGCGCGGATGCCGTGGTGCAGGGCGCCTGTATCGGCGCCGGCATCGAGATCGCCGCCGCCGCATCCCGGCTCACGGCGCGGGGCTATGCCTGGTTTCAGCTGCCGGAGATCGGCATGGGGCTGATCCCGGGCGCCGGCGGCACTGTGACGGTGCCGCGTCGGATCGGCCGGCATCGCATGCTCTATCTCTGCCTTTCCGGCCGGCGGATCACCGCCTCGACGGCATCCCGCTGGGGGCTGGTGGACGCGGTGGTTGCGGAATGATCGACGCGGCCGTCGCGCGGCTCAGCCAATCCATCGCCCACTGGTCGGCTGCGATCGGCCGGCGTGTCGCGATCGATGCGGATATCCTCGACAGCCGCGCGCGGCTGCAGGGCTTCGCGCCGCAAGGTCAGGTGTCGGCAAACAGCTCGTGCCGTCTGCTTGTCGCTCGCGACGGCTGGGTCGCGCTCAACCTGCCCCGCGCGGAGGACTGGGAGCTGATGAGTGCGTGGCTCCGCTGCGATCTGCCACGGCCAGGCTGGGACGACATTGCTGCAGTCATCGCCGATCAGCCGGCTGGTGAGCTGGTGAGCCGCGCCGCGCTTCTTGGCCTTGCGGCGGCCCTGCCGGGCGAAGCCGGCGCTGGTGCGCTGGCGCCCAAGGGAGACGTCGAGATCGGGCGCGCTCGTTGCAGCACTCCCGTCGTGCTGGACCTCTCGGCGCTTTGGGCGGGGCCGCTCGCGGCGAGCATCTTCGCGCAGGCCGGCGCCGAGGTGGTGAAGGTGGAGAGCGCGCAACGGCCGGATCCGACCGCGCGCCGCTCGGCGGATTTCGATGCTCTGCTGAACGGGATGAAGCGGCGGGTGACCCTCGACTTCGGTGATCCGGCGCAGCGGGCGCGTCTGCATAAGCTGCTGGATGAGGCCGATATCGTTATCACCAGCGCACGGCCGCGCGGTCTGGCGAGCATAGGCCTTCTGCCGGCCTTGCGGCAAAGCCGGGCGTGCGGCCGGCTGTGGATCGCGATCACGGCGCATGGCATGGGGCGCGGCGCCGGACGCATCGGCTTCGGCGACGACTGCGCGG
>DATGFU010000387.1:0-12927 GCA_035308865.1 Allostellaceae bacterium
GAACCGCGGCAAGGTCACGCCCGGCGCCACCGTCACGGGCTCCTGTGCGACGGCAAGAGCGGGCGGTTCCAGCGGCGGCGCATCGGGGTAGTCGCGGCGCCCGGCCAGCAGCCACCAGGCGACGAAGTCGCGCTGTGCCTCCGGGTCGCCTAGGGCGGCTCCGTCGCGGGCGTCGTCCCGCAGCAGCCAGGCGATCCACAGCGCCGGCGACATGAAGGGTGCCGGCAGAGCCGGCTCAAGCATCGGCGCGGGCCGGCTCCAGATTCTTCAGCGCGTCGATCGCGGGCTGGAAGCCCTGCTCCGCGGATCGCCGGAAGCATTCGATCGCGATCTTTCGGTCCAGCGGCAGTCCGCGGCCCGATGCCCGGAGGAGGCCCAGCCCGTACCAGGCATGCGGGTAGATGTCGGTGAGGCCCGCATAGAGCTCGGCCGCCCTCGCGTCCTCCGAGCCGTCGCCCCGCTGCACCAGCATGTCCGCGAGCGCCAGCCGGGCCGACGGGAAATCCTGCGCAGCGGCGAGTTCGTACCAGCGTCGTGCCTCGGCGTCGTCCTTTGGGAGGCCGAGGCCCAGCCGATGGCAGACGCCGAGATTGTACTCGCCGGCCGCGTTTCCTGCCTCGGCCGCCTTGCGGAACCATCCGGGCGCCTTGGTGACGTCGGCCTGCGGTGCCTTGCCCTCGGCGTGGAAGGCGCCAAGCGCGAGTTGCGCGGCGACGTCGCCCGCTCCGGCGGTCTCCTCGAGCAAGGCGAGACCGCCGGCGATGTCCTTCGGCAGGCCAATTCCATGCAGCAGGCATTCGCCCAGCCGGCGCTTTGCGTTTGCGTTGCCGGCATCGGCCGCCAGCCGCCACAGGCGCGCAGCCTCCTCGAGCCCGGCTTCGCCCGCCTCCGGCGCCGAGCGCAGCGCCGCCAGCATCGTGATGGCCCCGACATGGCCGCGCTGGCCCGCCATCCGGTAATATTGCTCGGCCACCTCCGGACGAGCCGTCGGGCTCAGGCTCTGGCGGTGCACGTCGCCCAACCAAGCCATCGCCTCGGCGCTGCCGCCCAACGCGGCCCGCTCCATCCAGACTTGCGCCGCCGCCATGTCCGGGGCCTCGCCGTCGGCGCCGAACTGCAGGAAGCGCCCCAGCTCGACCTGGGCCTGCACGTCGCCCGATTCGGCCGCGCGTTCGAGGAGGCGCCGCGCCGCCTCGCGATCCGCGCCATCGCCTTCGAACTGCCGTCGCGCCAGCTGGCGTGCTGCCGTGGTGCTCCCCAGCTCGACCGCCCGGTTGAGCCAGTGCGCGGCCAGCGCCTGATCCGGCGGCAGATATCCGCCCGGCGAATACTGAGAAAACAATGCCTCGGCGGCGAGGCGGAAACCGCCGTCCGCCAGCTTCGTCAGCAGGGCGACGCCGCGATCCGGGTCGAGCGCCACGCCCAGCCCGCGGATATGGAGGAAGGCGAGGTTGAAGTGGGACGCGACGTCGCCGGCCTCGCCGGCCTTCGCGTACCACTCTGCGGCCCGGGCGTAGTCAGGCGCGGCGTCCGCATCCTCACTGGCGTAATAGGTTCCAAGCTGGGCGCCAGAAATGCGATGGCCGGCTTCCCACGAGCGGACGAGGAGATCGACGCCTCGCTTCGAGTCCCTCGGGACGCCGATGCCGCGCAGCAGCAGCACGCCGAGATAGTGACAGGCGGTCGTGTCGCCCCGCTCGATCGCCTGCGACAGGCGGTCGGCGACCTCGCCGAGATCCCGGGCTCGCTCGACCCCACGCGCGTGGAGGACCATGAGGTCGACGGTCGAGTGGAGGAACCCAAGCTCGACGGCGGAGCGGAACCACTTGGCGGCCTCCTCCGCGTCGCGCGGCAAGCCGCGCCCGTCGCGATAGAGCTCGGCCAGGCAGTGATGCGCTTCCGCATGCCGGAGATCGGCGGCCTCGCGGATCAGCGCGGCGGCCTCCGGCAGGCTGCCGCTCTTGCCGGAGGCAAACAGGCGTCCGAGCGCCACCAGCGAGGCGGCGGAACCGCGCCCGGCCGCGCGACGAAGCCAGGTCTCGGCGCTACGCAGGCTCTCCGGATCGCCGTCGCGCTCGGCAAGGCGGACGCCAAGCAGGTGAATCGCCGGCAGATGCTCGCGATCCGCGGCCGATTTGAGGAGCGCCTCGGCCCGTTCCGGATCGGCCGGTACGCCGTTCCCGGCGAGGGCCAGCAGCGCCAGATTGTACTCGCCTGCCGGATTGCCGCGCTCCGCGAGGCGCCCGAAATGCTCGGCCGCCAGCTCGAATTTCGGCGGATCGCCGTGACCGCCGGCATAGAGGATGGCGAGGCAGAGTATGCCCAGCTCCTCATCCTGCTTGGCCGCCTCGCCGAGCCAGTGTTCGGCCATCGCGTAGTCGCGCTCGACGCCAATTCCGGCGGCATAGTGGTAGCCGAGGCGCGCCTGGGCGATGGCGTGCCCGGAAGCGGCGGCGCGCTGGCTCCACCGCACCGCCTCCGGGTAGTCCTGCTTGATCGTGAAGCCATCCGGAAAGATCGACTGGAAGAGGCTGCCGCCCTGGCCCGGCTCCTGCAGCTGGGCGAGCGCTGCCGTCGAGGCGGAATGATGGCCCACCCGGCCGGCGAGATAGATCAGGCCGAGTTCGTTCTGCGCCTCCAGATTGTCCTGTTCCGCGGAGGCGCGGAACCATTTCAGCGCGGCCGACAGGTTCTGCACGATGCCCTCGCCCGACTGGTACATCCGGGCAAGCCGAAGTTGCGCCGCTGGATTGCCCCGCTCGGCGAGCGACTTCACGGCGGCGAAGGCCTTCTTGACCCGGCCCTTGGCGAGATCCTTGTCGACGGCGGCCAGGACGGAGTCCGGCGATTTCAGCGCGCCGGGCAGGAGGCTCGTGATCATGCCGCTCGCTTTACAAAAGCCGGACCAATTTCAAAAGCCGGGCCATCAGTTGCGGGACGTCCGCCCTCAGGGCTCGCGCATGCCTTCGAGCCCGGTCCGCAGCGTGCTCTCGGTCAGATAGGAGATGATGCGACGTTGGCCGACGATGATGTCGCCCTCCATCGTCATGCCCGGCAGCACCCGGAAGTTCTTCGGCACGTTCCTCAGCTCCATGTTCGTCAGCGTCACCCGAGCCTTGAAAAAGGCGGGCACGGTCGAGCCGTCCGGCGCCTGGGTGAAGGAATCCTCGGACACCGTCTTGATCGTGCCGTGGCCGACGCCATGGCGGATATAGGGGAAGGAATCGAACTTCAGGATCACCGGGTCGCCGGGCCGGATGAAGCCGATGTCGAGATTGCTGACCTGGATCTCCGCTTCGAGCGTGGCGTCGAGCGGCACCAGTGTGAAAACGGGATTGCCGGCCTGCGCCACCGAGCCGACCGAAAGCTGTGCCACGTCGAGCACGATCGCATCCGTGGGCGCCGTCAGGTCTGCGAGCCCGCGCAGCTCTTCCGCCTCGGTCAGGTACTGCCGCACGGAATCGAGCTGATTCTTCGAATCGACCAGCTGCATCCCGATGGCCGATTTCCATTGCTGTTCAAAGACATCCCGCTGAGACTTGAGCGACTCGATGTTGTGCTTGGTCGCGGCGAGATTGTACTCGTCCTGCTGCAGCGACTGCAGGTCCTGCAGCCGGCTGTCCTGCGCGAGCAGCGAGTTGAGCCGGCTGCCGACATCCTTCTTCTCGAGCTCCGTCCGCATGTGCTCGATATCGCCGGCAAGCCCCAGCCGAGTCCGCAGCACCTCCATGTCGTGCTCAATGCCGGCGACGCTCGATTCCGCGGCATGGGTGCGTTCGTTGAAATCGTTGATCGAGGATTTGTATTCCGCCTGGCGCTGGTTCCAGATCGCCGCTTCGAGCGACTGGTAGGGATCGGTGCCGGTCGGCTTGAAGGGCACGCCGTCGTTCTCCGCCTGGAGGCGCGCCGTCTCCGCCACGAGGCTGTCGCGCTTCTGCTGCAGCTGCGAGAGATCGGCCGCGGCGAAGGTGGGGTCCAGCGTGGCCAGCACCTGCCCCTTCTTCACCGTGTCGCCGACATGCGCCCTGAGCGAGTGGATGATCGCGGTCTCCAGCGGCTGCACCACGACCGTGCCGTCGAGCGGCACGATCAGGCCTGGCGCCGTTGCGATCCGGTCGATCTTGATGACGCAGGAGAGAATGAAGAGCGTTCCGAGGAGGGCGAAAAGCGCATACAGCATCGCCCGCTTGGAATGCGGGTTGATGCGGCTGACGACCTCTTGCGTCTCGGATTCGAAGGCGTCGATCTGCCGCTCGACCAGGTCGGCGGGCGGACCCTTACGGAAGGGCAATACGGACATGCGGACCGTCGGGCTGGAGATGGCGATTCTGCTGGTACCACAGGTGCTTGTAGATATCGCACCGGTTTAGCAGCGTCTCGTGCGTGCCGATGTCGTAGACCTTGCCGCGCTCGAGCACGAGGATCTGGTCGGACGCCATCAGCGATGAAAGCCGGTGCGAGATGATGATCACCGTGCGCCCCACCGCCATGCGCATCAAATTGGCGTTGACGATCGCCTCGCTCTCGGCGTCGAGCGCGCTGGTCGCCTCGTCGAGGATCAGGATGGGCGGATCGATCAGCAGGGCCCGGGCGATCGCCATGCGCTGGCGCTGGCCGCCCGAGAGATTCGCGGCGCCTTCCTCGATCATCGTCTCGTAGCCGCGCGGCAGCCGCTCGATGAATTCCTCGGCGCCGGCGAGCTGTGCCGCCCGCGCGATCTCGTCGAACCGCGCGTTGGGCTTCACCGCCGCGATGTTCTCGCGGATCGTGCCGTTGAACAGGAAGTTCTCCTGGAGCACCACGCCGACATGCGAGCGCAGGTGATCGACGTCGATCTCCTTGAGATCCATGCCGTCGATCTTGATCATCCCCTCGTAGTCGTAGTGCAAGCCCTGCAGGAGCCGGGTCACCGTCGTCTTGCCCGAGCCGCTGCGGCCCATGACGCCGAAGATCGTTCCGGCGGGGATGTCGAAGGACACCCGGTCGAGCGCGTAGGGCGCCTCGGCCGAATAGCGGAACCGGACGGAGTCGAAGGTAATGCCGCCGCGGAACGGCAGGCGCAGGGCGCCGAGTGAGCGGCCGCGTTCGGGGGGCACGTTGACTACCGAGCCTACCTCGACGACGGCGCCGCGGACCTCTTCTATCTGCTGCAGCAGACTGGCCACCGCGATCAGCGGCTGGGCGGCGCGGCGGGCCACCATCGATCCGGCGATGACCATACCGGGGGTGATCGTGTTGTCGCCCGAGAGCACCATGTAGCAGGCGAGCAGGATCGATACCGCGTAGATGCCCTGATCGATCGGCTTGACCAGCGTCCGCGGATAGTTTGCCAGCATGTCGCGCGCGATCCGCTCCTCGACCGCGCGGGCGACGAGGCGGTCGCGCTCGTGTCGCTTCAGCCCGTCGAGCGCCAGCGACTTGACGGTCCGCATGCCGTGGATCGACTCGACTTCGTGCGAGCGGAGCGCCATCTCGGCGCGCACCACGCGGCCGTGCTGGCGCCGGATCGGCGGGATGAACACCGCATATATCCCCGCGATCAGCCCCGCCATGGCGATGATCACGAACGTCAGCTTCCAGTTCAGGACGAACATGACCGGCAGGAAGATGAAGATGGAGAGGCCCTCGACCACGGTCTCGAAGCCCTGCCCGGTGAGGAAGTTCCGGATACGCCAGATCTCGCTGATCTTGCCGTTGATCCGGCCGGTCGTCGTCGATTCGAAGAAGGAGATGGGAAGATTCAGCAGCTTGTCGAAGACATAGAGATTGAGCCGCGCATCGATCCGGTTGGTCGCGGCCGAGATCAGGTAATTCTTCAGGAACTCCAGGATCGTCTCGAAAATGACGACGACCGCGATGAAGATGACCAGAACCTCGAGGGTCGACCAGCTCTGGTTCAGCAGCACGCGGTCCATGGCGATGATCACCATGACCATCGGCGCCAGCATCAGCACGCTGTTGACGATGGCGCCCAGCGCCACGTCGCGGAAGATCTGCTTCTCGACCAGCAGCTGGCCGAGCAGCCACAGGAAGCCGAACGGACGCTCCTCGTCGGTGGCAGCAAAATGCCGCTTCACCAGCATCAGATCGCCTTGCCACGTGTCGAACAGACGATCCTCGCCCAGCCCGACCAGCGCGTCTGCCGCGCCATAGGGATCGCGGAGGATCGCCACGTCCTCGCCCTCGACGCGATTGACCCGCACCAGTACGAGCGAGCGCCCATCGGGGAAGCGCAGCATCGCGGGCGTCGCGCGCTTCAGCTTGGCAAGGTCGCCGCGCTTCAGCTGCATCGGCTCGACGCGGAGACCGTTCGCGGCGCCCATGCTTACGATCGTCTGGTTCGAAGGCTCGGCGCCCTCGAACGGATGCGCCCGCATCAGGGCATCGACCGGTAGATCTACTCCGAGTCCCTGAGCCAGGATCGACAGGACCACGACAGAGGAGGGTAATACGTCGACGCCCGGCGTGTTTCCGCGTGGTCCCGAATTCACGTTGATTCCTGCTAATTCGTGCTCAGTCTGCACCACTGGCATCTTACCAACTCCGGCCGGGCAGCGGAACCCCTGGCGCTCCTCATGGCAGAATCGCCCCCGGACCGGCGCCTGGCCGCGCGAAAATGGTGTTGCCGCGCGAAAATGGGTGAGATGGCGAAGACGGGACGCTAAGCTGTTCCGTATCCTCACTGAAGCGCGGCAGGTATGGCGGGGCTTTCCGGAACCGGGGTCGTCGGGGTCACGATGGTGATCTGCGGAGGTGGCTTCGCCCTTTCCGTGCGCAACCTCGTCACGCTCAATGAGGCGATGAGGAACGACTTGTCGACCCTGGGCTTCCAGCGCGTACGCCAGCGCTGCATCTATGCCGGGGTAGCGGTTTGTGCGATCGGCGTCGTGCTGACCGGCGTCGCGATCTTCGAAGTGTTTTAGCGGCGGCCGGACTCACGCTCCTCGCGAGAGCGCAGCAGCGGGCGGCGAACGGCGCGCTTCACCCAGTCGGGCGTGCGGTCGCCCCCCGAGACTGCATCGGCCAGGGCATCGTCGAAACCGTTGCGGAAATGCATTTCTAGCGTCTCGCCGACCCCCGTCGGCACGTTCACGTCGCGGATTTGCATGGTGCGGAACGGCCGCGCGGTCTTGGACACGCCCTTGCTGAAGGCGCCGCGGCCTCTGAGATAGGCGAGCGCGAACAGCGTCCAGATTCCGTGGCCCTCGAAGCGCGACGGGCCGGCCGGCAGCGCCTCGGGGTCCAGGATGTCTGCACCGACCGGCGGCGCGACGCCGCAGCCCTCGTCGTCGTCGACCGCGTCGACCGCGGCTTCCCAATCCTCGAAGGTCCATTCCGAGGTATTGCCCGCGGAGAAGTTGAACCCCCGCCGGAGGATGAGCAGAAACGCCTCGAAGTCCTGGGTCGGCCGAACCGCCCCGCCGGGAGGCGTCAGGCTCTTTGCCGTCGTCGTCATCGTTTCCTCCGCTCGCCCGGCTCGGGCAGCCGGCGCGGCCGTCTCAGGTCGTCGCGTGCCGACATCGCCAATGATACAGCCATCGGCGTCCGGGGAGAGCGTCCGTGTGTCGCTCCGCCGCAGCAATGAAAAAGGGGCGGCTTGCGGCCGCCCCTTGCGAGATCGACGGTTCCTGGGACGCGGCTCAGAGGCCGGCCTGAAGCGCCCAGAGCTGGGCCAGATCGGCCGTGCCGTCCTGGCCGGTCACCTGCTTCAGCGCGTCCTTCGCCTTCGGCTTCTGTCCCGCATTGATATACGCGATGCCGAGGTGGAGCTTCGCCTGGTTGGCTTCCAGCGGCGTCTTGAACGAGCCGGCCGCGATCGCCTTCTGGTAGGCGCCGATGGCGTCGTTATACTGGCCGTAGCTGGCGAGGGCGTCGCCGAGCTTGAGAAGCTCGCTGCCGCCATGGGCCGAGGCCGCCTCGCCGGTGAGCGTCCTCTGATCGCTTGCGGCCTGCGCCGAGGCGGTGTCCCGAAGCCTCTGCTGGCGGGCGGCGCCGCCCCCGGTGCCAAGCACGCCCTGCGCAAAGCCCTGGTCCATGATGTTCTTGGCCAGGCCGGGGAAGCCGCCCTGGAGCGCCAGCTCGGCCGCGTTCATGAAATCTTCCGGCGCCGTCATCGTCTTCGTCGCGATCTTCAACTGATCGACGTCGAGCTCGAGCTTGTCCGAGTAGCCCGGCTTCTTCTGCACGAAGAGGATGAGGTCGTGCCAATAGGACGGGTTCGGATAGCCCCCCGCCAGCTGCTTCAGCGAGTCGAAATAGTCCTGGCCGGCCGGATTGGCCTTGTACCAAATCCCCATGAGGGTCTTGAGATCGTCCTCGCTGGGCTTGGGCTCACTCTTCAGGATGTCGCGCAGGGCCGCGCCGGCCTTGGGATAGTCGCCCGACTGCAGGTAGCAAGCCGCGATCGACTTCCGGAACGCGGGGTTGGTGCCGCCCGACTTGTAGTATCGGTTGGTCGCGTCGACCGCCTTCGGGCAGTCCTTCAGATTGAACTCGGACGAGGCGATCACCTCAAGAAAGGCGACGGTCTGTTCGGGCGACGCCTGCCCTGATCCGAGCAGCGCCTCGGCTGCCCGCACGGTGCTCGCTGGATCGTTGCTCTTAGCGTAGATTTGCAGCTTCACGTATTCGACGATGAAGGTCTCGTAGGGCGTCTTGCCGGATACCGCGTCGGCCGCCTGGATCTGGCCGAGCGCCTCCTTGACCTTTCCTGCCTTCAGCAGGTCGATCGCCGCCTGGACGGGCTTGCCGACCTCCGGCCGTGCCGTCGGCCCCTTCTGGTCGGCTTGCGCCGGCTGGAAGGGCGCCACCGCGACGGTGCCCGCGGAGACAAGGAGGGCCACGGCAGCGGCCGAGAAGAGACGGCGACAGTTCATATTGTTCTCACAAACAGGATCGAAGGTGGGCGATTCCCGGCCGGGTGGCCGGTCAGTCCATGTATTGTTCCATGCCGACGAAACCGATCTTGGTCAGGCCGAGCCGCTGGGATTCGGCCATGACTTCGGCGACGACGCCGTATTTGGCGAGCCGGTTCGGCTTGACGTGGACCTCCGGCTGCGGGTCCGCGTCACGCGCCTGGAAGATGAAGCTTTCCAGCTGGTCGCGGCCGGTAACCGGCGTGTCGTTCCAGGTGATCGTGCCGTCGAAGTCGATGCCGAGATCGATAACCGGCGGCGGCTTGTCCGGCGGCGGCGGCGGATTGATCGGCATGTCCATCTTCACCGAGTGCGTCTGCACCGGGATCGTGATGATCAGCATGATCAGCAGCACCAGCATCACGTCGATCAGCGGCGTGGTGTTGATGTCCACCAACACCTCGCCTTCGCCGCTGGGGCTGCCTACGCTCATGGCCATGCGGAGAGACTCCTGACTCTTACTGGACGGCCGAGCCGTGTTCCGGCTCGGTGATGAAGGCGACCTTGACGATCCCGGCGCGCTGGCAGTCGGTCACGACCTTGCCGACATACTGGAAGAGGGTGTCCTTGTCGGCGCGGATATGCACCTCCGGCTGCGGGTCGTCGCCGGCCCGCCCCTTCAGGTGATTCAGCAGATCCGTGTTGTCGTGCAGCAGCCCGTCGTTCCAGTACGTGTTGCCGGCCTTGTCGACCGCGATGACGATGTTCTCCGGCTTCGTCTTCGTGGCGATGTTGGTCTCGTGCGGCAGTTGCACGGGAACCGACTTGGTCACGACCGGAATGGTGATGAGGAAGATGATCAGCAGCACCAGCATCACGTCGACCAGCGGGGTCGTGTTGATGGTGGAGTTGAAGGCCTCGTCCTCGTCGCCCCCGGCCGCGGGGACGTTCATCGCCATGGTCAGGCGCTCCGCACGGTCTGCCCGCTGACCAGCAGCGCGTGCAGGTCGGCCGAGAAGTTGCGGACCTGGTCCATCGCCGCCTTGTTGCGGCGGATCATCCAGTTGTAGCCCATCACCGCGGGCACCGCGACGAACAGGCCGAACGCGGTCATGATCAGCGCCTCGCCGACCGGGCCGGCGACCTTGTCGATCGAGGCCTGGCCGGCGATGCCGATCGCTGTCAGCGCGTGGTAGATGCCCCACACCGTGCCGAACAGTCCGACGAACGGCGCGGTCGAGCCGACGGTCGCGAGGAAGGCGAGGCCGCCCTGCATGCGGTTGGTGATCGCCTCGACCGAGCGCTGCAGCGACATGGTCACCCAGGTGTGCAGGTCGATCTGTTCGGTGAGCGCGCCTTCATGATGCTCGGTCGCCTTCAGCCCATCCTCCGCCATCATGCGGAAGGCGCTCTTGGCGCCCAGCGCCTTGGTGCCGCCCTGGACGCTGCCGGCGTTCCAGAATTTCTTGTCCGCCTCGCGGCCCTGGCTCAGCAGCAGGGCCTGCTCGATGTACTTCGAGATCATGATGTACCAGGAGCCGACCGACATGATGCTGAGAATGATCAGCGTGCCCCGCGAAACGAAGTCGCCCTTGTCCCACAGCGCCTGGAGACCGTAGGGGTTCTCGACCGTCGTGGTGGCGCTCGGCGGGGTGACCACCGGCGTCGACGGGGCTGCCGGGGTCTGCTGGGCCTGGTCGCCCGATGGCGCCGGCGCCGCCGGCGCGGCGGCCGGCGGGGTCGTCTGGTCAGGCGTCGCGCTGGGCGCGGCGGCGGGCGCCGCGCCGGGGGCGGGCGTCGAAGTCGCCTGGGCGAAGGCGCCCGTTACCGGAGCGGCGGCAAGCAAAACCGCCATAATGGCGCCGGCCATGGCGACGGACGACGTCCGCAAGGTCTCCCTGATGCTCATGTTCATTCCAACCTTCGTTCAAGGGCGCGGCACTCGCCGCGGTAGGGGTTTTGGGATAGGACTGCCGGATTACCGGAGCTGGAACCGCACCTGGTACTCCGTCCAGACCGGCTCATCGAACGAGAAGGGCGAATAGCGCAGGCTGCTCTTCGAATACTCGATCGCAGCGTTGTCCAGGCGCGAGAAGCCGGACGACTTGCCGACCTTGGCATCGACGACGTGTCCGTCGGGGGCGACGCAAACCTGGACGATGACGACGCCTTCCTCGCCCAGCCGCTTGGAGATCGGCGGGTAGTGGCTGTCGGGATCGGCCAGGTGCGAGCGGTCGATCTGCGGCGTCGGCTTGGCCTTAGGCGCCGGCGGCGGCGGCGGGGCGGGCGGCGCCGCCTTGTTGGTCACCTGTTGGATCGCGTTAGTCGCCGGCGCCACGGTAGCGACGTTGACCTCGACCGGCGGCACGAAGGGCGGCGGCGGCGGCACATCGAGCTTCGGCGGCGGCGGCGGCGGCTCGTCCTCCGTCTTCTTCACGTCCTCGACCTTGGCGATCTTCACGTCCTGCGGCAGCGTCTCCACCGTCCGGTGGTTCAGCGTCTCCACCAGGAACCAGCCAAGGACGATGTGCAGCGTCACGACGATTGCAAAACCGCCGTAACGGCTGCTGTTGGGCTGATAGGTCCTGACGGTACGATAGTGGCTGGTGGCCATTCGCGGCGTTTCCTCAGACTTTATTGAATGGGGGCAGGCGGGTCCGCCAGGAGCGTCCGGCCGCGGCGACCGCCCGATCCGAGCCTTCGCCGGCGTGTCCGATGCAACCTGCTGAGCTCGACACCATCAAACCTGCCCTGCTCTCCTTCACGCGACCCGGCCCCGGCCGCCGCGACGGTGCCGTCCACGACGCCAAGCGGCCAAGCGCCTAGTCATGGCGCGGCCGGCGCTCGATATCAACTGGCCGCCGGCCAGAAGCAAGCATTTTTTGTGCCTCCGCGCGCTTCCGGGTCGCCTCGGGTCCGCTCGGCTGCGTTGCGAAGGTGCGTCACCGCCGGTCGGTTCCATCGCCGCGACAGAAGGCGCTGGCCGGCAACAGTAATGGGTAGTGCCGGGGCGGTGCGAGGGATCGCTTTCCGCGCTTGACGAACCCTCCCCAGTTGCCGCCCATAGGCGCCGGGCCAACTCGCCTCACGGGTGTCGGGGGAAGGAATGCACGAGGAAGATCGCACCGAAGAGGTCACGCACGAAGCCGTCGAGCACGCGAGCGAAGATGAGGGGCTTCCGCATGTCCATCACGGGCACGCGGCCCACGCCAGCCACGCCACCCATGGCGCGAGCAACACCGTGGCGCTGCTCGTCACCTTCATCGCCGCCCTGCTGGCGGTGACCGAGATTTCCGGCAAGGGCGCGCAGACGGAGGCGTTGGTCGCCAACGTCAACAGCAACGACCAGTGGTCCTATTACAATGCCAAGGACGTGCGGAAGACGGTGGTCTTGACGGCTGCCGACATGCTCGACGATGTGAAGGTGGGCATGCCGGCCGAGGTCGGCGGCAAGATCGATGCGCGGGTCGCCGCGCTACGGGCCGAGGCCGGGAAGTACGAGACCGATCCGGGCAAGAACGGCAAGAAGGAAATCCGGGAGAAGGCCGAAGGCTTCGAGAAGCAGCGCGACGAATCGCTCGAGAAGTACCACACGCTCGAGTTCGCCTCGGCGGCCTACGAGCTCGCGATCGTGCTGTGCTCGATCTCGCTGATGCTGAACGCCCGCTTCCTGGTCTGGCTCGGCGGCGGGCTGGGCGCTATCGGCCTCGCGCTTTCGATCCTGGGGTGGTTCGCGCCCGGCCTGATCGAGCTGCCGTAGCGCCCGCTGAAAGGAACGAGGCGGACTACGCTCCGCTAATCCGCCCTACGCCGCACCCGAAGGGCGGAAAAGCGTAGCGCATTCCGCCGGTGTGCACTCAGTAGCGGAGCGGCAGGAGCGCCGCGGCGACGCGGCGCTCCTCGGCCAGCAGCACGCCGTAAGTGCGGCAGGCGGCACCCGTGTCCATCGCATCGACGGTGATGCCGGCATCGCGCAGCGCCTGGCGTACCGGGCGAGGGAAGGGCTGCATCGCCTTGCCCGTGCCGACCAGCAGGATCGCGACAGCGCCGCGCTCCGCGACCGGTCGCAGGC
>DATGFU010000388.1:0-2727 GCA_035308865.1 Allostellaceae bacterium
GCGCGGGCTTGACCCGCGTATCCACGTCGTTCCGTGTCGCGGAGCCACGTGGATGGCCGGCTCTGGGGCCGGCCATGACGACAAAAGAGAGCCTCCGAAGCGGCGCCTGCAACCGATTTCGATTCCCCGGACAGCCGTGCCACTGGGGGAGAGGGAGGTAATGCTCAGGTCGGCAATCCGTCGAAGATTCCGGACTTCAGCCCGTCCACCCAGGCCTCGCAGAGCGCGATGCCCTCCTCGGGCCGGAAGGAGGTGGGGTCGAGGCACCATTCGAGCCAGCTGCCGTCGAGCATCGCCGAAAGCCCCAGCGCGACGAGCCGGACATTGACGTGCGACCGGCCGACCTCGGCGGCATAGGCGGCGAGGTGCTGTTCCAGCACCTCGCGATACTCGGACCACGTGCGCTGCTGCGCCGCCTGCATCGCCGGCGAGTGCTTGAGCATGCTCCAGAACACCACCCAGACGCCGAGCAGGTTGGGATCGAGCAGCAGCGGTGAGTAGGAGGCCTGGAAGAAGGCGGTCAGCCGCGCCCGCGGCGACGACGGCGCCTCGCCGACGCGGTCGAGCAGCTTGCGCACGAGGTCGCGCGCCAGCGTCTCGAAGGCATGCGCGATCAGCTCGTCGATGCTGGCGTAGTAGTGATTGATCAGGCCGACGGAGACACCCGCCTCGGCGGCGATGCGGCGGACCGACACGCCGTCATGCCCGTCGCGCGCCAGGCAGCGCAGCGCGGCGTCGACCAACCCCTCCCGGCGAACCTCAGGCGACTCCCGGCGGTATTTCGGCGTGTTCGCCTTCATGACAGGTTGCGTGTAGCCGAGCGCGGGGCCGCACGCAAATCCCTCATTGCGGCAATGTTTCGAATGTGCCGAAATCGACGAACGGGCGGTCGCGGCGATAGATCGGGGCTTCGAGATCGAACTCGCGGCCAAAGGCATGGCCGGAATGGACGGCATGGGCGATGGCCCCAGGCGCCAGGGCGTCGCCGATCCGCGTGACCGAGCGGAGCCCGGCATCGGCGAACTCCTCCGACCGCGCCGTCAGCGCCTGGTAGAGCGAGTCATCGGCGCGCCTGAGCCCGACCAGCACCAGCGTCCGGCAGGGCAGGCGGGTCCCGGAATCGGTGAAGAGGTGCCGCAGCGTCAGCGTCTCGCCGTCGAATCCTGCGACGGTCTGCAGCGTCGTCACGCCGACTCCGCGCCGGGCGAGCGCCTGGTGGACCCGCGGCAGCTCGTTGGTCATCAGCGTCCAGGCCGAGGCGTGGCCGGCCGGCGTCGCGTAGGCGACGTCGATCCCGCGGAGCGCGAGCAGCTCCGCGACGAGGCCGCCAATGACGTAATTGTCGAAGTCGAAGACCACCGCCGGCCCCTCGACCGCGGTCCCGGAAGCGAGATCGTCCGGCGTCAGCACGCGGGGGTGGTTGAGCTCGCCGCCCGGCAGCTCCAGCGGCGAGTAGAGCGCCCTTGTCCAGCGGCTGCCGGTGGCGACCACGATGCGGTCGCAGCCGAAGCCCAGCGCGTCGTCGGCGCCGATGCGGCTGTCGAGGTAAAGCTCGACATTGGCCGCGGTCTTGAGCGTCGGGAGCCGGTAGTCGAGCACGCGGCCCCAGCTGGCGAGGCCGGGCAGCTTGGTCTCGAAGCGCAACCTTCCGCCCCATTCTGTCGCGGCATCCGCCAGCGTCACCTCGTGGCCGCGCAAGGCCAGCACGCGCGCGCATTCGAGGCCGGACGGGCCGCCGCCGACCACCAGCACGCGCTCCGGCTTCTCGGCCCGGTCGAAGCGCTCTGGATGCCAGCCGCGCCGCCATTCCTCGCCGGCCGTCGCGTTCTGGGTGCAGCGCACCGGCACGCCGTCATGCCAGCTCGAGATGCAGATGTTGCAGCCGATGCACTCGCGGATCTCGTCCTCGCGGCCCTCGTCGATCTTCCTCGGCAGGAAGGGATCGGCGATGGACGGCCGGGCGCCCCCGATCAGGTCGAGCACGCCGCGCCTGATCTGCGACAGCATCGCGTCGGGCGAGGTGAAGCGGCCGACCCCGACCACCGGCTTGTCGGTGAGCTTCTTCACGAACTCGATCACGGGCTCGTGGCTGCCCTCGGGCGCGAAGCGCGAGGCCGAGCAGTCGGTCGGGCTCGAATCCATCTTCACGTCGAAGAGATCGGGCAGGTCGGCGAGGAGTGCGATCACCTCATGCGCCTCGCTCTCGGCATGCGTGCCGGGGCGCTTGCGCAGCTCCTCGAGGCTGATGCGCAGCGCCACGCCGCATTTGTCGCCGACCGCGTCCTTGGTGACCTCGATCAGCTCGCGGACCAGCCGCACCCGGTTCTCGACCGAGCCGCCATACTCGTCGGTGCGCCGGTTGTAGTCGGGCAGCAGGAACTCGTAGGGGAGATACCCCATGCCGGCATAGACGTAGACGATGTCGAACCCGGCGCTGAGCGCCCGCCTGGCGCCCTCCGCCTGCCAGCGCCTGAGCGCGGCGATGTCGTCGCGGTCCATCACCCTAGGCTTGAGGTTCGACATGAAGCCCAGATGCGTCGGCATCCAGGGCAGGCCCGATGGCGAAATCGGCGCCAGCCGGCTCGTGCGGTTCGCGACGATGGCGCCGCCATGCCACAGCTCGACCCCGGCCAGCGCGCCATGGCGATGCGCCGCCTCGGTCATCACCGCGTGCGAGCGGATGTCGTCGTCGTCCCACAGCGAGGCGAAGGGCAGCGGCGAATCGTC
>DATGFU010000389.1:0-1851 GCA_035308865.1 Allostellaceae bacterium
CAAGGACAATATCTATCTCGAGCTGGCCTGGGCGGCGCGGGCCGGCGTGATTGTCGCCAGCGATCACGACCTGCTCGTGCTCGGTTCCTGGCGGGGAATACAGATCCTCCGTCCGGCTGACTATGTGGATCGCTTCCGGCCATAGATCGTGACAGCCTTGCAATATTGCGCGCCAAGAGCGAGCAGGATAAGGGCTTGCGGCCTCGTATAAACGTCGCTGGGCCTCGGCCGTTTGCATTTCCCCTCCCCTCGCGGGAAGGGGCAGCGGGAGGAGTTTCGGCGTCCGTACAGCCTGTCCCGAAATACCCTGCTGAGCCCCGCTCAGCCCTCGGAGCGAGCGGCCAGCTGCCTCAGGATCTGCCGCGCCGCCCGCTCGACATCGATGATCCCGGCGAAGACGCCGTCATGGACCGCGATCGCGAGCGGGCCCGCCGCCTTCAGCGTCGCCGCCACCTGCTCCTTCGGCGTCGCCTCGACATCGACGAAATCGGTCAGCAGCCAGGGGCTCAGCATCAGCCGCAATTCGGCGAGATTCACCCAGGGCGGCGTCGCCTCGGGCGCCGCCTCGCTCGGGCCGAGAAGCCCGGCGTCGGGATTGATGAACTGGTCCACGAGGATCCGCACGAAGACTGCGTCGCCGATCTGCGGATAGAGGTTCAAGTAGTTCTGGAACTTCGGATAAGTAGCCGCGGGCGGAGCGTAAGCCTCGCCGGGCTTGGTGGCGCGCAGCGCCGCCAGATAGGCCTGCGCGCGGCCGAGGCTCTTCTCATAGACTTCGAATTTGCCGCTGATCGTGCGGGCGAGATCCGCCGGCCTGATCACCCCGCCCGCCCGTTGCGCCACGCCGGCCTCCTGGCCGATCAGGATCAGGAATTTTGGCGAGCCGAGCAGATCCGCGGTGGCCGCCGCGGCGAAGAGGCGGGTCAGATACCAGGCGCGCCCCGCCTAGACGTCGATGATCATCTCGCGATGGCCCTGCGCCTCCCTGGCGGCCGTCTCGAGCTCGCTCAACCCGCTCTCGGGCAGGACCGCGCCCTGCTGCATCATGCCGATCGACAGCACGCTGACGGGCCCTTCGCCGGGCGCCACGGCATTGGCGAAATTGAGCTTGAGCCCGAAGGGCGCTTCGACGCTGGCCCGGCTCTGCTGCAGGAAGGTCAAGGTCCGCCCGATCACCGGAACGAACGCCACCACCGCCGCGAGGATGACCGGCAGCGGCCAGTCCTCGCTCCGATGCGGCCAGCCGACCGCTGCCGAGAGCACGGCAAAGAGCGCGAGCAGGCCGATGAACGCCCCGATCGGGATGGCCAGCTCTCGCCAGGTGAACTGAAGGGGAATCATGATTCGCCTCCCACGGGATCGAAGGTTCTCCCGATGCCGGAGGGCAGTCAACGAGGATGGTAGTATCATACCATTAGCGGCCTCGCCTGTCTGCCGCTCGCCTTAATCGAAATGCTGCCGGCGCCGCTCGGGCCTTAATTCGCTACAGGCAGATTCCTCCGACAGGCGTATATCCTGGAGCCGCATCGGCTGCGCCTCAGAAGGACGACGAGCATGCCGGCAGGCGCCGAAATCGGGTACTGCACCAATTCGCCGAACCGCTGCTTCACCGCGGCGGCGAAGCGGCCGGTGCCGCGTCCCACGCCGGACGCGAAGTGCCCGGAATGCGGGTCGGCGCTGGCCGCGCAGCCCTCGGGCCGGAGCGTCGTCATCGGCGGCGCGCTCGTGGCGGGCCTCGCGGTGCTTGCGGTGTTGGGCATGGTGGCGCTCCTCACCCTATGGCAGCAAAACACCGAGGAGACCCAGGAGGCCGCTGCGCCGCCGGCAGCGCCTACGGCTGCACCCGCCACG
>DATGFU010000390.1:0-5552 GCA_035308865.1 Allostellaceae bacterium
ACCGGCATGCCGTTGTCGATGCAGGTCACCTCGACGCCGTCGATCTTGTCGCGGAGATGACCGGTCGGCAGCAGGCTGCCGCAGCTCGATCCGGCGACGTCGAGGAAGTCGAGCGGGATCGGCGCCGCCGTGCCGGGTACGCCGTCGATCCTGGCATCGCCGTCGTAGCGGACCCGGCCGCCCGGCGTCTCGATCGTCGCCACGGCGAGGCTCTTGCTGTTGACCATGTGGATGCGCACATCCGTGCGCTCGCCGCAGGCGGCGAAGAGACCCTCCTCGATCGCGAAGGGCCCGACCCCGGCGAGCAGATTGCCGCAGTTCTGCGAGGGATCGACCCGCGCCTCGTCCACCACGACCTGGAGGAAGAGATAGTCGATGTCGGCGTCGGGTCGGCTCGCCGGCGAGATCACCGCCACCTTGCTGGTCAGCGGATGGGCGCCGCCCATGCCGTCGATCTGGCGCATATCCGGCGAGCCCATGGCGGCGAGCAGCACGCGGTCGCGTGTCTCGCGGTCCTGCGGCAGGTCGGCGGCATGGAAATAGAGGCCCTTCGAGGTGCCGCCGCGCATCACCGTGCAGCGGATGGCGGTCTGCATGGCTCAGGCGTCCTCGGGATTGTCGACCCAGCGGAGGCCCTTGGCCGCCAGCTTCTCGCGCATGCCGTAGATGTCGAGGCCAAGCTCGCCGGATTTGAGCCGCTTGCGGTTGGCCTCCTCCTTGGCCTCGCGGGCGCGGCTCCTGTCGAGCACGGAAGCCGCCTCGGCGCGGCGCACCACCACGACGCCGTCATCGTCGGCCACGATCACGTCGCCCGGCGCGACCAGCGCGCCGGCGCAGACCAGCGGCACGTTGACCGAGCCGATCGTCTCCTTGACCGTGCCCTGGGCATGGACCGCCTTGGACCACACCGGGAAGCCCATGTCGCGCAGCGGGCCGATGTCGCGGCAGCCGGCATCGATGACGAGCCCGCGCACGCCGCGCGCCGCCAGCGAGCAGGCCAGCAGCTCGCCGAAATACCCGTCGGTGCAGGGCGAGGTCGGCGCCACCACCAGAACATCGCCGGATTTCGCCTGCTCGACCGCGACATGGATCATCCAGTTGTCGCCCGGCGCCACCTCGACGGTTACGGCGCTGCCGGCGATCTTCGCCCCCGGCCAGATCGGCCGCATGTAGGAACCCATCAGCCCTTTGCGGCCTTGCGCCTCGTGAACCGTGGCGACGCCGCTCTCCGCGAGCCCGTCGACGACCGCGGCGTCGGCGCGCGGGATATTGCGGACGACGACGCTCATGACGATCCTCCTGGGCCGGTGCCTTGCCGCCCAGGCTAGCGGCAAACGCCGGAGACGTCGAACGCTTCGTCGCCTAGACTGGATCCAATCGATCGCGGAGGAGGCCCGTCATGACCGCAGCACTCATCGGATTCGGCGAGGTCGGGACGCTCTTCGCACGCGATCTGCAGGAAGCGGGATCCAGCCGGATCGCCGTCTACGACATCGCCTTCGAGCGTGCCGACAGCCCGCAGCTGAAACGCGCGACGGCGTTCGGCGGCCTCGACGTCTGTCCGAGCGCGGCCGCGGCAGCCGGCGACGCGGAAATCGTCTTCGTCGCCGTCACCGCCGGCAACACGCTGGCCGCGCTGGGCTCGCTTGCCGGCGCGCTCGGCCACGCGCCCTTCGTCGTCGACGTGAACTCCGTCTCGCCGGCGACCAAGCAGGAAGGCGCGGCGCTCGTCGAGGCGCAGGGCGGGCGCTATGTCGAGGCCGCGGTGATGAGCGCCGTGCCGGCGCGCGGCATCCGCACGCCGATGCTGCTGGGCGGCCCGCACGCCGCCGCCTTCGCCGCGCGGATGCAACCGTTCGACATGGCCCTCACGGTCTATGCGGAGACGATCGGCAAGGCCTCCGCCGTCAAGATGTGCCGCAGCGTCATCGTCAAGGGGATGGAGGCGCTGGTCACCGAGTGCCTGCTGACCGCCCGCCGCCACCACGTCGAGCGCGACGTGCTGCAGTCGCTCGCCGACATGCTGCCCCATCCCAACTGGGAACGGCAGTGCCGCTATTTCATTTCGCGCACGCTGCAGCATGGAAGACGGCGGGCCGAGGAGATGCGCGAGGTCGCCCGCACCGTCGCCGATGCCGGGTTCGAGCCGCTGATGAGCCGCGCCATCGCCGAACGCCAGGACCGGAGCGCCGACCGCGCCGCGGCGATGACGGCGGAGGATCTGGGGGCGGAGAGTCTGGCACGGCTGCTGGACGCGCTGATGCTTGTTTCTCCCTCTCCGCCCGCTCGCGGGGGGAGAGGGTCGGGGTGAGGTGGGTCGCGCCGAAGCTTCGAGCTATCCCCCACCTCACCCTGCCCTCTCCGCCCCCGAGGGCGGAGAGGGAATGCCCTACTTCTTCCCCTTCTTCTTCGGCCCCTTCTCTGCCCGCTTGATCGCGGCGCGGATCAGCTCGCAGGCCTCGTCGGGCTCGGCCCAGCGGTTGACGCGGACCCATTTGCCGCGCTCCAGATCCTTGTAGTGGGCGAAGAAATGGGCGATCTGCTCGATCAGGATCGCCGGCAGCGAGCGGTATGAGGCGACCGACGTGTAGAACGGGTGGAGCTTGTCCACCGGCACCGCCAGGATCTTCTCGTCGATCCCGGCCTCGTCCTCCATCAGGAGCGCGCCGACCGGCCGCGACCGCAGCACCACGCCGGGCACCACCGGCACCGGCCCGACGACCATGCAGTCGACCGGGTCGCCGTCCTCGCTGAGCGTGTGCGGGATGAACCCGTAATTGGCCGGGTAGATCATCGAGGTGTGGAGGAAGCGGTCGACGAAGAGCGCCCCCGATTTCTTGTCGATCTCGTATTTGACCGGATAGCCGCCCTGCGGGATCTCAACGATCACGTTAACGTCGTGGGGCGGGTTGTCGCCGATGGGGATGAGGCTGAGATCCATGATTGCCTTCGCATCAGCCAGGCCAGGAGAACGAGACTCGGCACGCCCAGCGCGGCCGACATGAGGAAGAACGGCGCCCAGCCGTAAGC
The DNA here is from genome assembly GCA_035308865.1 of Allostellaceae bacterium. GTDB lineage: Bacteria > Pseudomonadota > Alphaproteobacteria > ATCC43930 > CGMCC-115725 > DATGFU01. The sequence continues at coordinate 3,031 of DATGFU010000390.1, forward strand.
CTGGGCCACCGCGCCGCCGGAGGAGGAGAGCACCGTGCGGGCGAGCGTCGCCAGGGCCGAGAGCAGCGCGTATTGGGTCGCAGTATAGGCCGGACTGCACAGCCGCGACAGATACGCGACGAAGGCGGCCGAGGCGAGCCCGCCAGCCACGTTCTCGGCGCCGATGGTGAGCGCCAGCGCCGCGACGTCGTGCCCTGCCGCCAGCTGCAACAGGTAGAGCAGGTTGGTGGCAAGCTTGGCGACGCCGCAGACGAGGAGCGCGCGCAGCACGCCGAGGCGGTAGACCACGATCCCGCCCAGCGCCACGCCGGCCAGCGCCGCGGCGACGCCGAAGATCTTGCTGACATTGGCGATCTCGACATCGCTGAAGCCGAGCTTGACGTAGAAGCTGCCGGCCATGTGCCCGGCCATGGCGTCGCCGAGATTGTAGAGCACGACGAAGACGAGGATCGCGAGCCAGTCGGGCCGGCGGGCGAAATCGGCGAAGGGGGCCACCACGGTCGCGATCAACCAGTCGCCGCGCGGCTTCACGCGCTCGACAGCGGGCTCGGGCGCCAGCAGCACGGCCGCCGAACCGACCAGGATCAGCCCGGCCATCACCGTGTAGGCCGCATGCCAGCCGAAGGCGGAGGCGGCATAAAGCGCTCCCGCGCCCGAGGCGATCATGCCGGCGCGATAGCCGAACTGGGTCGCCGCCGCGCCCGCGCCCTGCTCCTCGGGCGTCAGCAGCTCGACCCGGAACGCGTCGATGACGATGTCCTGGCTCGCCGACAGGAAGGCGACGGCGACGGCCCAAGCCGCGGTCGCGACCGGATCCACGGCGGGATCGCTGGCGCCCAGGCCGAGAATGGCGAGGATCAGCGCCGACTGGAGCACCAGCGTCCAGGACCGCCGCTGGCCGAGGCGGCCGATCACCGGCAGCCTCACCCGGTCGATCAGCGGCGCCCAGAGGAATTTGAGGCTGTAGGCCGCGCCGACGAGGCCGAAGAAGCCGATCGACTTGAGCGAGACGCCGGCACGGGTCAGCCAGATGCCGAGCGTCGCCCCGGTCAGCGCCAGCGGCAGCCCGCTGGCGAATCCCATGGCGACGATCGCGGCCAGCCGCGGCTCGGCATAGACGGCGAGGCCGGAGCGCCCCGCCGGCTCCGCGTCAGGCGGCGTCGGCGGCAACCTGGAGCTTGACGATCCGGTCGGGGTTCTGGACGGCGCCGCTGCTCCTGTCGCCCTTCTTGATGGCGTCGACATGCTCCATGCCCGAGACGACCTTGCCCCACACCGTATACTGGTTGTCGAGATGGGGTGAGCTGCCGAACGTGATGAAGAACTGGCTGTCGGCGGAATGGGGGTCGCTGGTGCGGGCCATCGAGCAGATGCCGCGGACGTGCGGCTCGTTCGAGAACTCGGCGTCGAGCTTCTGCCCCGAGCCGCCCGTGCCGGTCCCGTGCGGGCAGCCGGTCTGCGCCATGAAGCCCGGAATCACGCGGTGGAAGGCGACCCCATTGTAGAAGCCCTGGCGCACCAGCTCCTTGATCCGCTCGACATGCTTGGGGGCAAGGTCGGGCCGCAGCTCGATGGTGACCCGGCCCGAGGGTAGGTCGAGATAGAGCGTGTTCTCCGCATCGGCGGGCATGATGAATCTCCTGTTACGCGCCAGCCCCCACGTCATGCCCGGCCTTGTGCCGGGCATCCACGTCGGGCAACAGCGCTTCGGCCCGACGTGGATGGCCGGGACGAGCCCGGCCATGACGCTGGTGGACTTGGATTAAGATACCGGGACTACGACTTCCCCTTTTCCTTCTCGACGTCGGCGGCGACCTGCATGCGGACGATGCGGTCTGGATTGGCCGGCGGCTCGCCACGCTTGAGCTTGTCGACTACGTCCATGCCGGCGATTACCTCGCCGATCACGGTGTACTGGCCGTTGAGGAACGAGCCTTCCTCGAACATGATGAAGAACTGGCTGTTGGCCGAGTGGTTGTTGCCGCCCTTGCGCGCCATGCCGACGACGCCGCGCGCGAACGGCACCTGGGAAAACTCGGCTTTGAGATCCGGATAGGACGACCCACCGGTGCCGTTGCCGTGCTGACCGTCGCCGGTCTGCGCCATGAAACCCTCGATGACGCGGTGGAACGGCACGTCGTCGTAAAAACCGTCGCGGGCGAGCTGCTTGAGTCGCTCGGCGTGGCCGGGCGCCACGTCGGTGCGCAGCTTGATGACGATGCGGCCCGGCGTAGTGTCGAGAATCAGGGTGTTTTGCGGATCGGCGCCGGACGGCAGCGCGGCGGCAGTGTCTTTTTCACTCATGGTATCCAGTTTCCTTCTGGCGCTTACTGCGCAATCTCGGCTTTCTTGATGTAGTCGAGCTTGGCGAAATCCTTGGTCAGGTAGGCGTTACCCTGGGTCTGGACACGCTGCTGGTCAGGCCCGTTGCCGCGCGGCGCCCCCTCTCCATAGCCGCTGTAGAGCGCATCGACCACCTCCATGCCCGAAATCACGCGGCCAAACGGCGCAAATCCCATGCG
>DATGFU010000391.1:0-6007 GCA_035308865.1 Allostellaceae bacterium
CCGGTGACCCTGATCGGCCACTCGCTGGGTGGCTCGATCGCGACCCGCTACGCCGGCGTCTTCCCCGAGGCGGTGCGTCGGCTGGTGACGATCGAGGGGCTGGGACCGTCGCCGCAGCGCCAGGCCGAGTTCGCGAAGCGGACGATCGACATGCGCCTGGCGGACTGGATTGCCGAAGGGCGCCGACTTGCCGGCCGACACCCCCGCCGCTACGGCTCGATCGACGAGGCCCTCACGCGGATGCAGGCCGCCAACGAGCGTCTCTCCCACGAACAGACGCTCCATCTCACTCGCCACGCTGCGCGCCGGAACGAGGACGGCACGTACGGCTGGAAGTTCGACCCCTATCTCCAGTTCGAGCCGCCCGCCGACATGACGCCGGACGATGTAAGGCTCCTGTGGTCCCGGATCGCCTGCCCGGCGCTGCTCGTCTACGGCAGCGAGAGCTGGGCCTCGAATCCGGCCAAGGACGGCCGCGCCGCATATTTCCGATCGGGGGAGGTCGCGCTCATCGAGGGTGCCGGCCATTGGGTGCACCATGACCGGTTCGAAGCGTTCATGGCCGCGGTCGAGCCGTTCCTGGCGGGCTGATCGGGCCTCCCCATTTTCTGACGTTGCGCATATGACATTTTGCCTTCTGGCGGACGGAAGATCCGGCTAGCTTGGCCGGCACTGAGAGTGGCGCGTCGCAGACGTCAGCAAGACGAAGCCGGTCGGCTTCAAGAGCGGGGGTAGCATGGGAGAGACGGTCAAGGGCATGGCGCCGACGCCGAACGCCATCATGACGGGGGCCGAGATGAGGCCGCTGCTGTCGGCGTCGAAGACCGAGCCCGTCTATTGCGCGATCGGGCTGACCGAGGCCAAGCTCGGCGTCATCCTGCTGCACAAGAAGACCAAGCCCAAGCAGCTGCTGGAAACGCTCAAGACCGACGCGAAGAAGATCAAGCTCGGCCTCGATACCGGATCGCTCCGGTTCGGCATTGCCGAGGTCGATCCCAAGACCGATCCGGCGCTGGTGCGGTTCACGATCAACAAGGCCGCCCCCGGCGGGATCGAGCCGAAGCTCCGCGAGCAGCTGAAGGGATCCGGCTGCACCAAGGTCGAGTTCGCCGTCGATGAATCCCTCGAGAAGGACGGCGACGATAAGGGCCTCAAGACCGACGGTTCCTCGCAGCCGGAACAGACGGTCGACCAGCAACAGCCGGTCGACCAGGGTCAGCTGGCTTATGAGGCCAAGCTCAAGATCGTCGTCCCGGTGTTCCAGCAGGTGCTCAAGGACGGCAAGGGCTCGCCGCAGAAGCTGGTGCCGCTGCTCGAATTCGTCCGCAACAAGGCGAAAGCGGGCGACTACGCTACGGCCCTGGATGCACTCAACAAGCTCGAAGGCATCTTGAAGAACCTGGGCGCGCCGCTCGGCGGCGAAACGATGCCGAGCCAGGCCGAATCACAGGAGACCGCCTACAAGAAGCGGCTGGCCGAGGTCGCGCAGCGGATCAAGACCGACCAGAACGACAAGGTCAAAATTCCGGACGATGTCGGGACGACGCTCAAGGCCGCGGCCGAGCTCGCCACGAAGAAGGATTTTCTCGGTGCGATCGACGCCTTGGGGACGGTCGAGGTGTCGCTGGCGAAGGCGGAGGAGGCTGCCGAGCGGGTCAAGCTGTTCCAGGAATACGCCAAGAACATGCAGGCGATCGGGAACAGCACGATGAGCTTCCCCAACGATCCGAGCTGGTTCACCGGCCAGATCCAGCCCGCGCGAGACCTCTCGTCCAAGATCACCGCCGGCTGCAAGGCCACCAGCACGATGCCCATCCCGGAGCTGACCCAGTTGCTCCAGGATCAGAAGAACATGGTGCCGCAACTGAAGGAAGCGGGCGCCTGTCGGGAGGCCTACGCCAAATACGTGACCGGATTCCGGCCCCAGGTGACGAAGGCACTCGAGATCAAGCCGGGCAACTACCAGCCCCTGGTGCAGGCGCTCGCCGCGCTGCGCAAGGCCGACACGGAGCGGACCTCCGAAGGCGTCCTCAAGGGCGCGACCCTCGACGAGACGAAGCGCCTGCTGGACTCGGTGGATACCGAGCTCAAGCAGGTGATGGCACTGTCGGTGCAGCGCGTCTCGGCGATGGCCAATGACAAGGGCGCCAAGAAATCGGATGTCCGCGCCAGTGTGTTGGAGTGGGCCGACAGCGATAAGGAGCTGCTGAAGCGCCTCTGCGAGACCCCGGAAGGCCGCAAGACGCTCGACGACCTGGTCGGCGATATCGGCAAGACCGCGAAGGGCAAGACCGACAACAAGTTCATGGTGGCGGCGCTGGAAGCGCGCTACGGCGCGAAATTCAGCGGCGATCTGGAGAACTCGGCCGGTCCGCGCCTCTATCGCGTCTTCGGGCTGGTACCGGACGAGCACACCCGCCTGAATCCCAAGATCGCCGAGGTCAAGCGCAACAAGAACTACGAGGGCATGTCCTGGTACAGCACCGGCAGCAACGAGGATGAAGGCGTGGGCGAGCACCACATGGTCATCAACGGCGCCCGGACCGGCGGCATCAAGGGCTGGGTGGTCGACGCGCTGGTCGGCAGCGACAACTTCATGACCCACGGCGCGCCGAAGTACCAGAACGTCAAGGGCGGCAAGAAGATCAACGCCTTCGACGCGGTCACGCTGCACGAGATCGGGCACGGCGTGGACGAAAAGGAAGGCTTCATGAGCGGGAAGGGCTCGACGGCCGATTACGGCGGCTGGCTCGAGCACTCGATCGAGGAGGTCGCCGACATCATCGGGACCGAGCTTGGGTTCTACAGCGACTTCAAGGCCCAGCCCCGCGCCATGCTGCGCAGCTACCTCGCCAGCGCGCTCAGCAAGAACTTCGACCCGGCGAAGATGAAGGAGCAGGGCAAGGCGTCGGCGAACGTGACGAAGGACGCGCTCACCAACGATCCCGGCGTCAAGGCGGCCGATGCCGCTCGCCTCGACATGGACAACAACGGCTGGAAGAAATCCACGGTCAAGAAGCACAAGGCGAAGGCGTCAAAGGCGATCGTGCTCAAGGGCGACGGCAAGGTGCTGGCGCAGGCGGCGGTCGAGCAGATCCTCGCGGACCGCGAGATGGAAGCCGTCATCAACGAGCTGATGAGCCTGAAGCCGAATACCGGGGTCGACTGGGATGCCATGGCGAAGCACGCGGCGGTCAAAAGATGCACCGACATCAAGCTCAAGGGCTCGGACAAGGGCCTTTGGATCGAGGGCGGGGGCGCCGCGAAATATGCGGTCGGCGGCCGCGTCTACCAGGAGGCCTATCGCGGCGACTGGAACAGCTACGACCCGGCGGCGCTGGCCAAGCGTACGACGAACTACCAGTTCCGGGCGCCGGGCGAATGGTTCGCCGACGCCTATTCCGCCTTCTTCCTCGGCAAGCTGCCGGACAACCATCCCTTGACTGGCTGGTTGTCCGAGCAGGTCGCACCGAAGTAGGGAGGCCGGCATGTCTCTCTTCGTCACCCAGGACATTCCTTGCCCCGCTTGCGGCAAGCCCGTCGAGTTCAACGTGAATTTCAGCGTGAACGCCGATCGCCGCCCGGATTTCCGCACGGCGATCCTCAACGGCTCGTTCCAGGTCGAGGAATGCGAGCATTGCGAAACCGAGTTCCGGCTGGAGCCCGAGATGACCTATCTCGACATGGGCCGGCATCAATGGATCCTCGTGCGCCCGGCCTCGAAACGCCATGAATGGCCGGCGCTCGAGGAAGATGCGCAGTCGACCTTCGACCTCGCCTATGGGGAGGAGGCACCGCCGGCCGCCCGCGCGATCGGCACCGATCTCGCGCCGCGAGTCACCTTCGGCTGGGCCGCGCTGCGCGAGAAGGTGATCTGCGCCGAGGAGGGCCTGGACGACGCGACGTTGGAGATCCTGAAGATCCTCCTGATGCGGACGATGCTGGAAACGCCGTTGCGGGCGGATACGGAGTTCCGCCTCGGCGGCATCGAGGACGGAAACCTCAACCTCGCCTGGATACGGTTCGACGACGAGGTGGTGGTCGAGACGATGTCGGTGCCGCGCGGCCTCTACGACGACATCGCCGCGGCGCCGCAAGCCTGGCAGGCCCTGCGCGAGGAGCTGACGGCGGGGACCTATGTGGACGTCACCCGCCTTCTCGTCGACACCGAGGCGCCCGCCGAAGCGGCCTGAGGCGAGGCGGCGCCCTACTCTCTATACCGGCGTTGCACCTCGACCCCCGGGAAGAAATCCCCGTTCCCGAGATCGTGCAGCCCCGTCGTCCGGCGCGCCGCCGCGACGATCTGCGCGGTCTCGATCACGTCGGCTGGTCGATGCCGCCGTCGACCACGATGTTCTGGCCGCTCACATAGGTGTTCATGTCCGACACCAGGAACAGCACGACGTCGGCCACTTCCGCCGGCGTGCAGACATGGCCGAACGCGAAGCTCGCATCCAGCTGGTGGATGTCATCGGCCCCGAGCCGCGCCTTGGCGATGCGCCGCCCCATCTCGGTGACCGTCAGGCCGGGCGAGACGATGTTGCAGCGGATATTGTTGCGCGCCTCTTCCTTCGCGATGCTCTTGCCGAGCACCTCGAGCGCCGACTTGCTCATGCTGTAAGGGGCGCAGTTGGGCGGCAGGTACTTCGTCACCGTGCTCGAGATCATGACGATGTCGCCCCGCTTCTCCTTCCGCAGATGCGGGATCGCCAGCTTCGACAGGTAGTAGGGCGCCAGCGCGTTCAGGCCCATGACGCGATGGATCTCCGCCAGATCCTGGTCATGGACGCTCTGCCCCCGGCTGGCGATGCCGGCATTGTTGACGAGGATGCCGAGCGATCCGAAATCCGCTGCCACAGTTGCGACGAGGGTCTCCGCCTCCTCCCATTTGTCGACCGACGCCGCATAGGCGCGGCCGCGCCGCCCGGTCTCCGCGATCAGCGCCAGCGTTTCGTCGGCCGATTCCTTGTCGCGGCGGTAGCAGACCGCCACGTCCGCGCCCGCCTTCGCCAGCGCCAGCGCGATCCACCGGCCGATGCCGCGAGTCCCGCCGGTGACCAGGGCCACCCGGCCATCGAGGGACAAGGACATCGCTCTACCCGCCCGGCTCGGCCCACGGCCAAGCCGGCTTCACCGCCGGGTCGTGGACCTCGTTCAGGATCCACTTGCACATGCGGCGCAGCGGCTCGATCCCGTCCTGGGGGCCGGCGACGGTGCGCGAGGTCGCGACGTAGCCGAGCGTCACCAGACGTTGCGCCCCCTGGAAGGCGAGGCGGTCGCGGATCTTCGGCACCAGCGATTCCGGATAGATGCCGATCGTCTGCGTGTAGGCGTTGACGGCGCGGACCGGGATCTCGAGATCGTCCACCGGCACGAGATTGGCGACGCGGTTGGCCAGCAGCGGCGCGAACTCGACCGGCTCGTCCATCTGCGAGACGATCACCGCGCCCTTGCCGCCGCCGCCGAAGACCTTGAAGGCGTCGCCGGTGAAGCGCAGCCCCTCCATCTCCTCTGCGAGCGCCGCGTTGAGGGCGGGCACGGCGTTGCTGAGATGCGCCGGCACCGCCTGCATCGCCTCGTAGACCAGCTTGCCGAAGCGGTTGGCACGGTCGAGCCCGGCCGCATCCGTCCCGGTCTCGATATAGACGACGCGCGCGTTGAGGCAGGCCTGCTGGTTGTAGACGGCAACATCGAGCGCCGCGCGCTTCGCCGTCTCGCGCATCGCCTCGTCGCTCTCGAAGGCCTCGCGGCCGATGATGGTCGAGCTGAGCTTGGGATCGAGGGTGATGAGGTCGATGCCGGGCTGGATGTACTTCACGATATACGAGATCGACGCCATGCCGCCCCAGGCGACGATCTTCTCGACATTGGCCGGCTGGTAGAGCGCATCCTCGACCCGCGCATCGCCGCCCTTCCAGTAGGCGACGGAGAGGTGCCGGGTGATCGGGTGGTCGGGCGCCATGTCGATCATGGTGCGGGCGATCGCGGTGGCGGTCAGCGGGTCGTT
>DATGFU010000392.1:0-4179 GCA_035308865.1 Allostellaceae bacterium
GACATGCGCCGTCGAAATCGTGATCCCACGCGCCTTCTCCTCAGGCGCCTTGTCGATCTGGTCGTACGCCGTGTACGTCGCACCACCCGTCTCCGCCAACACCTTCGTGATCGCAGCCGTCAACGACGTCTTGCCATGATCGACATGACCAATCGTCCCGATGTTGCAGTGCGGCTTCGTCCGCGCAAATTTCGCCTTCGCCATTGGTTTTGACGCCTCGTCCGGTCGCTCGATGAAGTGGTGGAACCTGTCTTGATGCCCTTAGCCCGGCGGCGCTGGAGCGGGTGATGGGAATCGAACCCACGTAGCCAGCTTGGAAGGCTGGAGCTCTACCATTGAGCTACACCCGCCGATCGCCTCCGAAACCCCCGCCCGGTCCGCGATGGCTGGTGGAGGGGGTAGGATTTGAACCTACGTAGACTTCCGTCGGCAGATTTACAGTCTGCTGCCATTGACCGCTCGGCCACCCCTCCACTTCCTCAGCCCGGGTCCCGTGCAGCGGAGACGCGCACTATGGAAATTTCGCGCCCCTTGTCAATCGCTTCCGGCGCCACGGTCGCATGAGGCGACAACGGGGCGCTGCAAGCCTGTCGCCCTGCCGTTGGCGCGCGCGCTATGGTGGCGGGCATGACACGACCGGCATCCCGGGCGCGCGGCGGGCACAGGCCGCATCAACACGGCGCCGGCCGCGCCGCGCCCCCGCAGCACGAGCACGAGCCCAGGCCGAGCGGCGGCGGCGCCTGGCTGTGGGGGCGGCATGCGGTGCTGGCGGCGCTCGCCAATCCGGCGCGGAAGCGGCTGCGCGTCGTCGCGACCGCGGAGGCCGCTGCCGAGCTGGCCGCGCTCGACGAGCCGGTGCAGGCGCAGATCCTGGAGCGCGAGGCGCTCGCCCAGGCGCTGCCGGCCGGGGCGGTGCATCAGGGGATGGCGCTGCTCGCCAGGCCGCTGCCGCCCGCCGATCTCGAGGGCGTGATCGAGCACGCGGGCGAGAACACCGTCCTGGTCGTGCTCGACCAGGTGACGGATCCGCATAATGTCGGCGCCGTGTTGCGCTCGGCTGCCGCCTTCGGCGCTGCCGCGGTCATCGTGCCCGACCGGCATGCTCCGGAGATGTCGGGCGTGCTCGCCAAGGCCGCTTCGGGCGCGGTCGAGCACGTGCCGGTGGTCCGCGTGGTCAATCTCGCGCGCGCGCTCGCGCGTTTGAAAGAGTCGGGCTGGTGGATCGTCGGGCTCGACGGCGCGGCCGAGCGGACGCTTGCCAGCCTCCGGCTTTCCGGCAGGATCGCGCTGGTGCTCGGCGCCGAGGGCGACGGGATGCGGCGGCTGACCCGCGAGGCCTGCGATCTGGCGGCGCGGCTGCCGACCGGCGGTCCGGTGGCGAGCCTCAACGTCTCCAACGCCGCGGCGGCGGCGCTCTACGAACTGGCGAGGGAGCGGGAATGCTGACGGGCGGGTGCTATTGCGGCGCGGTCCGCTACGAGGTCGAGCGGCCGACCTATCACGAGACCAACTGCCACTGCTCGATCTGCCGCCGCACCTCGGGCGCTCCCTATGTCGCCTGGTTCACGGCGGCGCATGGCGGGTTCCGCTGGGTCAGGGGCGAGCCGACGCGCTTCGCCTCGACGGCGCGCGCCGCGCGCAGCTTCTGCGGCATCTGCGGCACCCAGATGACCTTCGAGCACCGCGACTTCCCCGACGAGATCGACGTCACGATCTGCAGCCTCGACGAGCCCGATCAGGTGACGCCCGCCAACCACATCCATGTCGCCGGTCGGCCGCGTTGGGTGCGGCCCGGCGACGGCCTGCCGGAACACGAGGATTACGGCGCCGACCGGGACTGACCGGGGCCCGTTCGCGAAAGGACCTTGCGTGCCGAGCTCCGCCTATGTCCTGCCGCCGCTGATGCTGCTCGCCTCGAACGTCTTCATGACCTTCGCGTGGTACGGCCATCTGCGCTTCACCGACCGGCCGCTGTGGCTGGTCGTGATGGTCAGCTGGGGCATCGCCTTCTTCGAATACTGGCTGGCGGTGCCCGCCAACCGGTTCGGCCATGCCGTCTACAATACGGCCGAGCTCAAGACCATGCAGGAGGTCATCACGCTGACGGTCTTCGTCGGCTTTTCGCTGCTCTACCTGAAGGAGCCGGTGACGCTCAGCCAGGGCATCGGCTTCGCGCTGATCGGGCTCGGCGCCTTCTTCGTGTTCAAGGCGCCGCTGGGGTGACTCTGTGACCACTGGAGAAGCACCCCCACCCCGACCCTCCCCCGCAAGCGGGAGAGGGGGTAACGAGCCCTCTCCCGCTTGCGGGGGAGGGTTGGGTGGGGGTCTCTCCGATACTCCGTCGTCACCATCCCAAATACCCCCATGACCGCGATCGCCGAGGCGGCGCCGCGCCATCATCTGCTGAGGATCCTCGGCGTCAGCTTCGGCGTCGCGGCGGCCCTGGGGGATGCGATCGGCTCGGGCATCCTGCGCTCGCCCGGCATCATCGCGGGCGAGGTGCCGGGCGTTTCCCTCATCCTCTTCCTGTGGGCGTTGGGCGGCGTGCAGGCGGGGCTGGGCGCCAATATCTTCTCGGAGCTGGCGACCGCGCTGCCGCGATCGGGCGGCGCCTACAACTACGCGCACCGGGCCTTCGGCGATATCGGCGGGCTGATCGTCGGCTGGGCGACCTGCCTGACCCCGCTGGCCGGCATCGCCGCGGCCTCGGTCTCCTTCGCCGAGTTCCTGCCGGCGCTGTGGCCGGCGGCGGCGTCGCACAAGATCGCGGTCGCGCTGGCGTTGCAGCTGGCGCTCTACGCCGCCAACGCGATCGGGCTGCGCGAGGGCAGCGTGCTGCAGCAGGCCACCACCTACCTCAAGGCCGGCATGCTGTTCGCCTTCATGGTCGTCGGCGCGGTGCTGGTCTCGCCCGCGGAGCCCGCGTCGGTCACCGCGCTGCCGGAATGGCACTGGGCCAATATCGTGCTCGCCTACCAGCTCATCTGCGGCGCCTATTCCGGCTGGCAAACCCCGACCTCCTTCACCGGCGAGAACATCGCGCCCGACCGCAGCATCCCGCGCGCCATGGGCTACGGCGTGCTGATCACCACGCTGCTCTATGTCGGCATCAACGCGACGCTGCTCCACGCCCTGGGCCAGGCGGGAGTCGCGGCGGCGGCGCTGCCTTTCACCGCGGTGCTCGAGCGGATCGGCGGGCCGGTGCCGTCGATCCTCTTCGCGCTCACCGCCATGGTGACGGTGGCGAGCACGGCCAACATCAACATCATGGGCATCCCGCGCGTTCTGTTTGCCCTCTCGGAGGACGGGCTGCTGCCGCGCCAGCTGCGATACGTGAACGCCGGCGGCAGCCCGCTGGTCGGTTACGCGGTATCGGCCGCTATGTCGCTCGGGCTGGCGCTGTCCGGCAGCTTCGCCCTGGTGTTCGGCCTCATCGGGACGATCAACGCGCTGACCGATCTGCTGGTCGCCGTCGCCTATTTCCGGCTGCGCCGCCGCGAGCCGGATCTCCCGCGGCCCTTTCGGGCGATCCTCCATCCCGTGCTGCCGCTCGCCTATCTCGTCATCGTGGCCGTCGAGCTGGCGCTGTTCGCCTCGGCGGATTTGAGAGGCGGCGCCGTGGCGCTGGGGCTGGGCCTCATCTGCGTGCCCTTCGCGCTGATCGCGCGGCGCGGCCGGGTGCCGCCCCCGGCGTCCTGACCGGCAGGCGACGGCATTTCTGCCGCAATCCGCTCAGACCCTCCGCCGCCATGACCCTCCGCCCAGCCTTCGCCGCGTTCGGTCTCGCCCTGCTCCTGCTCGGCCGGCCGGCAGAGGCCGAGTCCGTCGACACCGCCCTCGTCATCGCCGTCGATGTCAGCCTCAGCGTCGACGACACGCGCTACGCGCTGCAGAAGGACGGCACCGCCGCCGCCTTCGAATCCGCCGAGGTCGCCGGCGCGATCGGCTCTGGCGGCAACGGCGCCATCGAGGTCGCGGTCCTCGAATTCTCCGACCCGGATCGGCAGATCGTCGTGGTGCCGTGGACCCGGCTCGCCTCGGCCGAGGACGCAAGGGCGCTGGCGCGGCGCCTGCGCGGCGTGCGCCGCACCTCGCACGGGCTGACCGGCCTCGCGGACGCCCTCCTCGCCGCCCGCTCGCTCTTCGACGACATGCCCTTCCCGGCCGACCGGCGGATCG
>DATGFU010000393.1:0-5880 GCA_035308865.1 Allostellaceae bacterium
GATGGCCGGGCCGCATGAAGTCGTCGGGCCGCGAGGTCGGATTGGCGAGCGCGCGGATCGTCCGTGCCCGGTCGGCGGCGGAAACGCCCGTCGTCGTCCCATGGCGCACATCGACCGAGACGGTGAAGGCGGTGCCATGCCGGTCGCTGCCGGCCGCCACCATCGGCGGCAGATCCAGCGTGTCGAGCCGCTCGCCTTCCATGGCCACGCAGACGATGCCGGTCGTATGGCGGACCATGAAGGCCAGCGACTCCGGCGTCGCCCATTCCGCGGCCATGATGAGGTCGCCTTCGTTCTCGCGGTGCTTGTCGTCCATGACGATGACGAGCTCGCCGCGGCCGATCGCGTCGATCGCCTCGGCGATCGTGTTCAGCTGGAAATCGATGACGCTCCCTCGGCTCATATGCCTCTCCGCACCGGCGTGGCCTGCAATTCGTTATGCATTCCGTATTTCAGAACGACAGGGCTTGTCAAGTTCGACGACGACGCGGCGGGACAGAATTTTTCAGAAGTATAGGTTTTCTGCCATTTCGCCCAGAGCAACAGCCGCCATCCTTGTCTCCCGCAGCGGCTCCTGGTAAAACGGAATACGTTCCGAATTGATAAAATGACACGGGTGGCACCAAGTGCGGGACCTCAGGCGATCGACGGCAGCCGCCAGGAGCCGGGCCGAGGCAGCGGAGAACGGCCGCGGCAAGGACCAGAACAAGGCGACGGCCCGCGTGCTGACTGTCCTCTCGGCCTTCGCCACGGATGCCGAGGCCTATGGCGTCACCGAGCTGAGCCTGCGCCTGGGCATGACCAAGAACATGGTGCACCGCGCCCTGACGACGCTGCTCGATCAGGGGTACCTGGTGCGCGACGAGGCGGGGCAGCGCTACGAGCTGGGCTACCGCGTGGTCGAGCTGCAGAACCCGCACGTGCCCGAGCCCGACCTGCGGTCGCTCTGCGCGCCGTCGATCCGCGATTTCCACAGGGTGACCGGCGAGACCGTTTCGCTCTGCGTGCGGCGCGGCGACATCATCGTCTTCGTCGACGGATTCGAGACCCGCAAGCCCAGCGTGTGGCGGCTGGAGATCGGCGACATCAGGCCGCTGCACAGCGGCACCGCCTCGTCGAATGTCGTTCTGGCCGGGATGCCCGACGCCGAGATCGCGGACTATGTCCGCCGGCAGTCGCCGATGCGCCTCCGCGGCGGCGAGACGCTGGACGAGGCGGTGATGTGGGCGGAGATCGGGCGCGTCCGGGAGCGCGGCTACGCGATGATCTACCGCCCCGGCGCGCTGCCGATGGTGAGCGTCGCCTTCGCCATCCGCGATCCCGACGAGCGCGTCCAGGGCTCGATCGCGGTGGGCGGGCCGGTCGAGCGCTTCGATCGGCGCCTCAAGGAGGTCCTGCCCGAGCTCGAAGCGATCGTGCGCGAGCTCAACAGCCGAACGCGCCTTTACCCGCTGAGCGGCGCCCTGGCCGCGAGCGCGTCCTGAGCGCCGCGATGCGCAGCCCCGTCAATTCGTCCACCGCCCATGTCTTCGAGGTGCTGCGCGTGGTGTGCAGCGCCGAATCCCCCGTCGGTGTGGCCGAGATCGCCCGCGAGATGAGGCTGCCGACCACCACCGTCCATCGCGCGCTCAGCACGCTCGAGGAGGCCCAGTACATCAGCCGCTTCCAGAACGGCAGCCGCTACGAGCCAGGGCTGATGCCGCATCTGCTCAACTGGACGCTGTTCCGGCGCTTTCCGCTGAGCAGCGCGGCGATGCCCTTCCTGAAGCGGCTCGCCACCGAGACAGGAGAGACCGTGTCGCTGGTGGTGCGGCTCGGCTGGTACGGGCTACGCGTGGCCGTGGTTTATGGCGGCAACGACATCTATCACCGCGACCGGCTCGGCGAGACGGCGCTGCTGCAGCGGCATCTGTCGTCGCGCGCGATCCTGGCGAATCTCGCCGAGCGCGAATTCGAGCTGTACCGCCGTTTCGTCAACCTTCACCACCGCGAGGCGGCGCTGGAGCTCGACCGCGGCGGGCTGCGCAAGGAGCTGCGGCTCGCCCGCGAGCGCGGCTTTGCCGTCGAGGAGCTGAAGGTCTCGCCGGGCAGCTGCGCCGTAGCGCTGCCAGTGCGCGATCCCGATGGGCGGCCGGTCGCCGCCGTCACGGTCAATGGTCCGGTGCTGCCTTGCGCCGGCCCCGACGGCCGGCTCGAGCCGCCGCGCTGGATCGGCGTCCGCGACGGGTTGGAGGCCGCGATCCGCGCCGAGGGCGACCGCCTCACGACGCGCTACGCGCATATCGATCCGGACGACATCGTCATCCACCCGGCACAGGCCTTCGTCGGGGATCCGAACGAGTGAGGGCTGCTGCCGCCCTCAGCTGCCGGTGAAGCTGGGCTTGCGCTTCTCCAGGAAGGCCGTCCGCCCCTCGGCGAAATCGGTTGTGGTGAAGAGCACGGCCTGCGCGTCGGCCTCGGCCCGCAGCAGCTCCTCCAGCCCGCCGGGCAGCCGCGAGAGAAGCGACTTGGTGAAGGCTTGAGAGAGGGGGGCGCTGGCCGCGAGGCGCCTCGCCAGCGACAGGGCTTCGGTCAGCGCCTGTCCCGGCTCCGCGAGCACCTCGACCAGCCCGTAGCGCTCCGCCGCCACCGCGTCGATCGGATCGCCGGTCATCATCAGCAGGCGCGCCCGTCCGACGCCCATGCGCATCGGCAGAAGGTAGGCGGCGCCGGTATCCGGCATCAGCCCGACCTTGGCAAAGGGACAGGTGAAACGGGCATCGCGGGCGGCAACGACGATGTCGCAGGCTGCGACGACCGACACGGCGGCGCCCACGGCCCAGCCTTCGACCGCCGCCACCACCGGCTTCGGACCGGTGATGATGGTGCGGACCAGGCGGTGCAGCCGCAGCACCCGCTCGCGGGCGGCCACCGCCCCCATCCCCTCCATGCTGGTGAGCTCGCCGCCCGCGGAGAACGTCCCGCCGGCGCCGGTCAGTACGATGGCGCGGCACGAGGCATCGGCCATCAGGCCCATCAGCCCGTCGATCAGCGTCTCGCGCAGCGTCATCGAGATCGCGTTTCGCCGTTCCGGATAGTCGATCGTGACGACCGAGACGCCGTCCGCCGTCTCGATCCGTACCGTTCCTTCGCTCGCTTCGCTCAACGCCGCAACCCCGTGCTCCGAGACAAGCGAAGCCATAGGATAGATTTGCTCAGTAGTCGACCGCCTCCTGGCTGAATTCAGGATCCGTGCGCAAGTTCTCGCAGTGAACATGAGTTCGGGTCATCCGCTGCCGGAGAAAAAATCGATTGTCGGCAACCGGCAAGGCGTAAGCTATTGCATTGAACGACGACTGGGGCGGCGGACGCGGATGAGGCGGTACCCCGAGCTGAAATTGCTGATCGACGGCGCGTGGCGGGACGGATCGGGCAGCGAACCGGTTCTCAACCCGTCCGACGAGTCCGTGATCGCGCCCCTGCCGCATGCCGATCAGGCCATGCTCGACGAAGCGGTCGCGGCGGCGGCGGAAGGGTTCCGCGTCTGGCGCCGCACCGCGCCGGCCAAGCGCGAGCAGATCATCCTCCGCGCCGCCCGCCTGCTGAAGGAGCGGGCCGAGGCGATCGCCTACGGCATGGCGCTCGACCAGGGCAAGCCGGTCACGCAAGGGCTCGGGGAAGTGCAGATCGCGTGCGAGCGGATCGAATGGGACGCGACCGAAGGGCGCCGCCTCTACGGCCGGCTGGTGCCGGCGGAACCGGGGATGCGCCATCTGGTGGTGCGCGAGCCGCTGGGCGTGGTCGCCGCCTTCACGCCGTGGAACTATCCCCTCGCCTCGCCGACCCGGAAGGTGGCGGGCGCGCTTTCGGCCGGCTGCTCGATCATCCTCAAGGGCGCCGAGGAGACGCCGTCCGGGGCGGTGCAGCTCTGCGCCGCCTTCCACGACGCCGGCGTGCCGCCGGGGGTCGTGAACCTCGTTTTCGGCGTGCCGGCGGAGATCTCCGAGCACCTCATTCCGCAGCCGGACGTCCGGCTCGTGACCTTCACCGGCTCGGTCCCGGTCGGCAAGCATCTGGCCGCCCTCGCCGGCCGCCACATGAAGCCGGCGATCATGGAGCTCGGCGGCAGCTCGCCGGTCATTGTCTGCGAGGATGCCGATCCGCACCGGGCCGGCATCGCGTCGGCGGTCGCGAAGGCGCGCAACTCGGGTCAGGTCTGCGTCTCGCCGACGCGGTTCTTCGTGCATGACCGGATCTACGACGCCTTCTTAGAGGCCTTTGTCGGGCGGGCGGCAGAGCTGCGGCTGGGCGACGTGCTGGATCCGGCGACCGAGATGGGACCCCTCGCCAATCGCCGACGGCTCGATGCCATGGAGACGCTGATCGCCGACGGCGTCGAGCGCGGCGCCAGGCTGCATCTCGGCGGCAAGCGAGTCGGCAATCGCGGCTATTTCTATCCGATGACGATGCTGTCCGAGGTTCCGGCGGATGCCCGGCTGATGCGCGAGGAGCCGTTCGGCCCGGTTGCACTGATCAATCGCGTCGGGTCGACCGAGGAGGCGATCGCGCGGGCGAACGCCCTGCCTTATGCCTTGTCGGCCTACGGCTTCACGGGTTCGGCGCGGAACGTCGAGGCGATGATCGACGGCGTCGAATGCGGCACGCTGTCGATCAACCACTTCCGCGCGTCCTTCGCCGAGGCGCCGTTCGGCGGCGCCAAGGACAGCGGCTACGGCCGCGAAGGCGGGACCGAGGGACTCGAGTTCTACACCTACGCGCGGCATGTCTCCCATCTGATCCAGGAGCCCGGCGCCTGAGCCGGAACCGGAGGGTTACCATGCTGGCCTTGCGCAAGATGGCGTCGGAACCGGGACTTGCCCTGTGCGACGTGCCGCATCCGGGATCGCCCGGGCCCGGCGAAGTGCTGATCGAGGTATCGGCGACGGGGATCTGCGGCAGCGACCTCCATATCGAGACCTGGACCGAGAGCTATCGCGCGTTCATGTCCGCGATCCTCCCGGTGACGCTCGGCCACGAGACCGCCGGGCGGGTGATCGAGGCCGGCCTGGGCGTGGCGAGCCCCGCCTTGGGCGACCGCGTCGTCATCAACCCGGCGGTCGCGTGCGGACGATGCGTGCCGTGCCGCCGCGGCGATCCGGTCGGCTGTGTCGACCGGCAGGCGGTCGGCATGGTCCGGAACGGCGCCTTCGCGCGCTATGTGATCGCCCCTGCCGAGTACTGCTACCGCCTCCCCGACGCGATCCCGGAAGAGCTGGGGGCGCTGGTCGAACCCGTATCCGTGGGCGCCCATGCGCTGGCGGTCGGCGGGTTCCAGCGCGGCGACCGCGTCGTGGTCTTCGGCCCCGGCCCGATCGGCCAAGGTGCCGCCGTGCTGGCCAAGGAGATGGGCGCCGGCGAGGTCGTAGTCGTCGGCCGCGACGATCCCGCGCGCTTCGAAACGCTCCGCCGCGCCGGGATCACCCGCCTGTTCGACCTGATCGAGCCCGACGCGCCGCAGCGCCTCGCGGCGGCGGCCGGCGAGGGCTTCGATCTGGCGATCGATGCCGCCGGGGTCGCCGCGGTCGTCGATCAGGCGCTCAAGCTGTTGCGGCCTTGCGGCGTGCTTGCCGTCGCCGGGCTACCCGAGGAGCCGGCGCTGTTCGACGTTCTGCTGTTGGTGAAGAAGCGGCTTCAGGTCCGCGGCGTCTCGCGAATTCCGCCGGCGGCCTGGGCGACGGTGCTGGAAGTGATGGCGGCGAACCCGCCGGCCTTCGCACCCCTGATCACCCATCGCCTGCCGCTGGCCGATGCGCAGGCCGGGTTCGATCTCTGCCATCGCCGGCTCGCATCGAAGGTGCTGCTCGTGCCGGAATCCGTCGACTAGGAGGCTGCCATGTGGCT
>DATGFU010000394.1:0-7177 GCA_035308865.1 Allostellaceae bacterium
TCGGCCAACTGGCTGGTGAAGTCGCTGCATCAGCGCGCCACGACGATCCTCAAGGTCGCGACCGAGATCGTGCGCCAGCAGGAGGCGTTCTTCCTCCATGGCGTCGCGCATCTCAGGCCGCTGATCCTGCGCGACATCGCCGATGTGATCGGCATGCACGAAAGCACGGTTAGCCGGGTCACCGCGAACAAATATGTCGCGACTCCTCGGGGGCTGTTCGAACTCAAATACTTCTTCACGTCGTCGATCCCCGCGGCGAACGGCGCCGAGGCCCATTCGGCCGAGGCGGTGAAGTTCCGGATCAAGGGGCTGATCGACGCCGAGACCGACGTCTTGTCGGATGACAGGCTGGTTGAACTTTTGCGCGGCGACGGGATCGATATTGCCCGGCGGACCGTTGCCAAATACCGCGAGGCGCTCCGCATCCCGTCATCGGTGCTCCGCCGGCGGGAAAAGTCGCTCGGGCTATGAGCAAGGGCCAGCGGCTCGTCCGCCGCTGAAAGACCTGAAAGGAGGCCGCACCATGGCGATGCAATTTACGGTAACCGGCAAGCAGATGGATGTCGGCGACTCGCTGCGCCGGCACATCGAGCAGAATGTCGACCGCAGCGTCGGCAAGTATTTCGGTTCCGGCATCGAGGCGCATGCCGTGCTGCAGCGCGAGGCCCATCTCTTCTGCTGCGACCTGTCGGTGCATATCGGGCGCGGCATCCTGATGCAGGCGACCGAGAAGGACAGCGACCCCTATCTGGCGGCCGACCGGGCCGCGGAGCGCATCGCCAAGCGGATGCGGCGCTACAAGAGCCGGCTGAAGGACCACCACCAGAACGGCGCCGACCGCAAGGTCCAGGGCGCGATGCAGGCCAATTACGCGATCCTGGCCGGCGAGCCCGACGAGGTCGACGGAACCGCGGCGCCGGATAATCTCGATCCGGATGCCATCGATCCGGAGGGGGGCCGGCCGGTCGTCATCGCCGAGATGACCACCGAGATCCCCACCGTCACGGTCGGCGAGGCGGTCATGCGCCTCGATCTCACCGACCGGCCGGCGCTGATGTTCCGCAACTCGGCCCATGGCGGGCTCAACGTCGTCTACCGCCGCTGCGACGGCAATATCGGCTGGGTCGATCCCGGCCGCGACGCCCGCGCCTGACCGGCGAAGGGGGGAGCCCCACCATGGACATGATGGATCTGATCACGCCGGAGAGCGTGCTGCCCAGCCTCAAGGCCGGCACCAAGAAGCAGGTGCTGCAGGAGCTGTCGCGCAAGGCCGCGCAGCTGACGGGCCAGCCCGAGAAGACGATCCTCGACGTGCTGACCGAGCGCGAGCGGCTCGGCAGCACCGGGGTCGGGCTCGGCATCGCCATCCCGCACGGCAAGCTGCCCGGGCTCGACCATATCGTCGGCGTCTTCGCCCGGCTGGAGAAGCCGATCGACTTCGACGCGATCGACGACCAGCCGGTCGACCTGGTGTTCCTCCTGCTGGCGCCGGCCGGCGCCGGCGCCGAGCATCTGCGGGCACTGGCGCGCGTCTCCCGCCTGCTGCGCGACCGCGCCGCCTGCATCAAGCTGCGCGGCACCGACAACGCGGTGGCGCTCTATTCGCTGCTGACCGAGGACTCTGCCCCCTCGCACGCCGCATGAGCGCCTCGCCGCTGCGGCTCTACGAGCTCGTCCTGGGCAATGGCATCTCGGCCAGTCCGTTCGTCTGGCGTGTCAGATTCGCACTCGCCCATAAGGGCTTGGCGGCCGAAGCGGTGTCGCTGGGCTTCACCGAGATCCCCACCGTCCTCGACGGCCGCTTCAAGACCGTGCCGATCCTCGAGATGGACGACGAGGCGGTGGTCGACAGCTGGGCCATCGCCGACCGGCTCGACGAGGCCTTTCCCGAGCGGCCCCGGCTCTTCGCCGGCCCCGGCGAGCGGGCAATGGTGCAGTTCTTCGACGACTGGTTCATGTACGCAGCGCTGCGGCCGCTCTTCAGCCTCTACGCGCTCGACATCCACGATGCAGCGAAACCCTGCGACCAGGCCTATTTCCGGCAGAGCCGCGAGGACCGGGTGGGCAGGACGCTCGAGGAGTTCGTCGCCGGCCGCGAGAAGCGCGTCCCCAAGGTGCGTGACGGGTTCGAGCCGATTCGCCGCGCGCTCGCGCGGACGCCGTTCCTCGGCGGCGAGACGCCCAACTATGCGGACTACATCGCGCTCGGCGCGCTTCTCTGGGTCAGCTGCGTCGCCACCATGCCGCTCTTCGAGCCGGACGACCCGATGCTCGCCTGGTTCAAGCGCGGGACCGATCTCTACGGCGGTCTTGGACAGGACCCGCGGCTGAGGCCGCTCGACACGACCGCCTTCTCGAGCGCCATCAGCGCGTTCATCGGTTCGGGCGCGGCGGTATAGGGATTCATGCGGGGCTTCATCGGCGTTCTCCGGATTGAGGGGACGGGGAGCGGTCAGATGTTGCTCATCCCGCCGTCGATGATGAACTCGCTGCCGACCGTGAAGGCGCCGGAATCCGAGGCGAGGAACACGACGGCCTCGGCGATCTCCTCCGGTCGGCCGCGGCGGCCCAGCGGCACCTGGGCCTCGAGGCCCTTGATCTCGGCCTCGCCCATGCCGAGCTTGCCGTGCAGCGGGGTGGCGATCGGCCCGGGGCTCACCGCATTCACCCTGATGCCGCAGCCGATCAGCTCGCCCGAGAGCGTGCGGGCGAATGTGAGGAGCGCGCCCTTGGTGGCGGCGTAGATGCTGGAATACGGCATGCCGATATGCGCGTTGATCGAGGTGTTGAGGATGATCGAGGCGGGGTTGGCGAAGATCGGCAGCAGCGCCTGAACCAAGAAGAGCGGCCCCTTCACGTTGACGTCGAAGGACCGGTCGAAGGCGGCCTCGTCCCATTGCTCGAGCGGGCGGAATTCGCCGATGCCGGCATTGGCGAAGAGCACGTCGAGGCGGCCGAACGCGCTGGCCAGCCTGTCGGCGATCATCTTCTGGGACGCGACATCGCCGCTGTCGGCGCGGATCGCGACAGCGTCAGCGCCGAGCTGGGCTCGTGCCTCATCGAGCCGGCCCTGGTCGGTCCCCGTGATGGCGACTCGCGCGCCCTCCTCGAAGAACCGCCTCGCGGTCGCAAGGCCGATGCCGCTGGTGCCGCCGGTGACGAGCGCCGTCTTGTTCGCGAGTCGTGCCATGGGAGTCGTCTCCTGATGGTCCGGCCGATAGGGGATCGTACCGGATAGTTCTTGCCTCGACCCGGCCTCTCTCTAACATGCTCCGACCTTCCATGCTCGCTGGTCCTGGGCAAGGCCTCTGCGCTTCTCGGGCCTGAAGGGAGAGACCGCGCGATGAACGACACGGTCGTCGCATGTCATCGGGTTGGGGATAGAAGCGAATGACACAGACCGACCGCTGGGCCGTGGTCCGGCGTATCCCCGGCTTCGTCTGGCGCCTGGGCGTCTTCGTCGCCGCGGTCGCGATCGTCATCCTGGTCGCCGGCGAGTGGACGCGCTGGGAGGGAAGACCGGGCAACCAGGAGACCGACGATGCCTATATCCAGGCCGACCTGACGCCGATCAGCGCCCGCGTCGTGGGCTATGTGAAATCCGTTCCGGTCGAGGATTTCCAGCGCGTCAAGGCGGGACAGGTCCTGGCGCAGATCGAGGACGACGACTATCGCGCCACGGTCGCGCAGAGCGAAGCCAACCTCGCCGTGGTCAAGGCGCAGATCCAGGCGCTGACCGCACAGCGCGCGCTGCAGGAGGCGAATGTCCGCGCCGCCCGGGCGGTGGTCGCGTCGACCACGGCCAATGTCGAGCAGAATGCCCGCGACGCCAAGCGCCAGCGCGCGCTGCTGACCGGCGGCTCTTCCTCGGTCGAGAATACGGAGAAGATCGATACGGCGCATGCCCAGCTGACCGCGCAGCTGGACCAGAACCGCGCGCAGGCGGATGCGGCCGAACGCCAGCTCGACGTGCTCTCGGCGCAGCTCGCCCAGGCCCAGGCGTCGGAGAAGGCGCAGGAGGCGGCACTCGCGCTCGCCCGCATCAATCTCGGCTACACCACCATCGTGGCGCCGCAGGACGGGGTGATCGGCCAGCGGCAGGTGAAGCCCGGGCAGTTCCTGGCGGTGGGCGGGCTGGTGGCGGTGCTGTCGCCGGTGCCCCACGTCTGGGTGCTGGCGAACTACCGTGAGACCCAGCTCACGCATGTCGCGGTGGGCCAGCGGGCCGAGATCGCCGTCGACACGTTTCCCGGGCATACGCTGAAGGGCCACGTGATCGCGCTGGCACCGGCCTCCGGCTCGC
The DNA here is from genome assembly GCA_035308865.1 of Allostellaceae bacterium. Classification (GTDB taxonomy): domain Bacteria; phylum Pseudomonadota; class Alphaproteobacteria; order ATCC43930; family CGMCC-115725; genus DATGFU01. The sequence goes on from DATGFU010000394.1 coordinate 4,304, forward strand.
AATACGCGCTGCTGCCGCCCGACAACGCCACCGGCAATTTCACCAAGGTGGTGCAGCGCATCCCGGTGAAGATCGCGATCGACGATGCCGACGGGCTTGCCGACCGGCTCAGCCCCGGCATGTCGGTGATCGCGACGATCGACGCCGAGGAGCAGCGTCCGGCCGCCAGCCGAACCGCGCCGTGAGCGCTGTCCCGGCCACGGCGCCCGCGCCGAACACCCTGCCGCAGCCGACCGACGTTCCATGGCTCGGCCTGACGGCGGTGCTGATGGGCACGTTCATCTCGACGCTGAATGGGCGCCTGTCGAGCTTCGGCCTCGCCGATGTCCGCGGCGCGCTCCATGCCGGCTTCGACGACGGCGCCTGGATCACCACGGCCCAAGCCACCGCGCAGATGCTGGTGCTCCCCTTCGCCGTGTGGGCCGGCAGCATCTACGGGCCGCGGATGGTGCTCATCGAGTCGGCCCTCGCCTTCGCGATCGTCTCGTTCCTCCTGCCATTCTCGCCCAACCTGCCGACCTTTCTCACCCTGCAGTTCATCGGCGGGCTGGCCTCCGGCTGCTTCATCCCGCTGACGCTGAGCTTCATCCTCAGGAACATGCCGCCGTGGATGTGGGCCTATGGGGTGGCGACCTACGCGCTCAACCTGGAGCTGTCGCTCAACATCGCGGCGTCGCTCGAAGGCTGGTACGACGAGCATTGGTCGTGGCGCTGGATCTTCTGGCAGAACATCCCGCTGGCGCTGCTCATGGCGCTTTGCCTCAAGCTCGGCCTCAGGACCGCGTCGATCCAGCTGACGCCGGTCAAGGACGACTGGTTCGGCGTGCTCAGCTGCGGCGTGGGGCTGGCGCTGATCTATGCGGCGCTCGACCAGGGGAATCGGCTCGACTGGCTGAATTCCGGGCTGGTCTGGGGACTGCTGCTGGCCGGGAGCGTCATCCTCGTGGCCTTCGTGGTCCATGAGCTCACGACGCCGAATCCCTGGCTGCAGCTCGACGTCGTGTTCGGCAGGCCGCTGATTTTCCTGCTCGTGCTGGTCTCGTTCCTGCGGCTGGTGATTCTCTCCACCTCATTCCTGATCCCGCAATATCTCGGCCAGGTGCGCGGCTTTCGGGCGCTCGAGGTCGGCGACACGCTGATCTGGATCGCGCTGCCGCAGCTCATCATCTGCCCGCTGACTGCCATCATGCTGCGCCGATCCGATCCGCGGATCGCGCCCACCATAGGGCTGTGCCTGATCGGCACCGGCTGCCTCATGGTGGCCTATGGCCTCACCGCCGACTGGGGCTCCGACGAGTTCCTCGCGTCGCAGCTCATCCAGGCGGTCGGTCAGAGCATGGGGCTGTCGGGCGTCGTCTTCTTCGGCGTGCTCTACCTCAAGCCCGAGCAGGCGCTGACCTTCGGCGGCATGCTGCAGATCGCGCGGGTGATGGGCGGCGAGCTCGGGCTCGCCTTCGTCACCACGTTCAACCGACAGCGCGAGCAGCACGCTTCCAACCTGATCGGCCAGCATCTCGAGCGCGGCGCCGCCGACGTGCTGCATCGGCTCCAGGCGTACGCGACGGTCGCTGGACAGTCGGGCGTACCGAATCTCGGCGGTGGTGCCGCCATCTTGGGCCGGGTCGTGCGGAGCCAGGCGACCACGCAAGGCGTTGCCGATTCCTTCCTGGTAATTGCGCTTGCGATCCCCTTCGCGCTGTCAATCCTGTTGCTGCTCAATCCGCCGCCGCGCGGCCCCGCCTCCCACAAGCCGCTGTTCGTCCGCAAGCAAGGCGGGGCGCCATGAAGGGTCGGCTGGGGGCCATCGTCCTCGCCGCGGGGCTCGGCGCGTGCGCGGTCGGGCCGGATTACACGCCGCCGACCCCCCCGGAAGGCGCCGCCGCGCCGCTCGCCGCCGCCGGCGACGCGACTGCAACCCCGGCCGAGCCTCCGGATGCATGGTGGCAGCTCTACGACGATCCGGTGCTCGACACGCTGGTCAAGCAGGCGCTGGGCGCCAACGACGATCTCAAGGTGGCAGAGGCCAATCTCGCCGGCGCCCGCGCGGTCTTCGAGGCGGCAAGGGCGGGCCAGTACCCGAGGACCGGCGTCGGGCTGGGTGGCGTCTACGGCCGCGACGCGGTGACCGACGAGATTCTGGAGATCGTCGGCGCCAAGCCGCAGACCACCTGGATCTTCGACGATATCCTCGACGTCTCCTACGAGCTCGACCTGTTCGGTCATGTGCGGCGATCGATCGAGGCGGCCGAGGCCGGTGCCGAGGCGCGCGCCGCCCAGCGCGATGCGGTCCGGGTCACGGTCGTGGCCGAGACCACCCGCGCCTACACGCTCTACTGCGCCTACGGCGAGCAGATCGACGTGGCGCGACACTCGCTCGACCTGGTCAGCCGGCAGGCCGAGATCGCCGACAAGCGCCGTATCGCCGGCGCCGGTTCCGAGTTCGACGTGGTGCGCTCGCAGGAGGTCGTGGAGCAGACGCGGGCGAGCATTCCGCCGCTCCAGGGCCAGCGGCAGGCGGCGCTGCTGGAGCTGACCTTCCTGCTCGGGCGCACGCCGGCCAACCTGCCGGCCCAGGTCGATGGCTGCGTGGCGCCGCCGAAGCTCAAGACCCTCGTGCCGGTGGGCGACGGTACCGCGCTGCTGAAGCGCCGCCCGGATATCAGGGCCGCCGACCGGCGCCTTGCCGCAGCCACTGCCGAGATCGGCGTGGCCACCGCCGAGCTCTATCCGATTATCAGGCTGAGCGGCCTTTTCGGCGGCGTCAGCAGCTCGATCGACCAGCTGGGCACCAACAACGCGCTGACCTGGGGCGTCGGGCCGTCGATGAGCTGGAACTTCCCGATCCAGGCGGCGCCGCGCGCGAAGGTCAGGCAG
>DATGFU010000395.1:0-2235 GCA_035308865.1 Allostellaceae bacterium
CGTGCATCGATTCGAGGATCGTCGTAATGCCGGCGAGCAGCACGCCAAGCGCCAGGACCGATTCCTCGGGAAGGATGAAGAAGGCGGCCACGAAGCCCAGCCAGAGACAGAGGATCGCCACCCTGGCACGCCGCCGCGCCGCCGCGAGAATCTCGCGCGGCATCGAGTCCGTTTCTCCCCCCAGATGCCGAAGGCCGAGGTCTTCCCCAACTCCAGAATATAGGCGCATTCCCGCTACTTCCCGAACCGAATACCGCGACTCACCGGTGTTTCCTATCATTGCCGCATTTTTGCCGCAATGTGGCTTGTCGCGGCGCGGCGGCGTGCCGCGGGCGCCGGATCGGGAACCGCATTGCGCGTCCCGCCGACGCCGCGAAAGTCCTTGGGGGCGGTACATGATGTCGCTGTGCCCCCACCCGCGCCATGCGCTAGACTCGCCTTGCTGAAATGTGCTCGGAGGCCTTGCCCGTGCGACTGTCGTACCGGTTGCTTGGACCGATCGCGGTCCTGATCGGGATCGTGGCGGCGCCCGCGCGAGCAGACGAATCGGTACCGTCCGATACTTATATCAAACACAATGACGAGACATCGCCGGACAAGCCGTCATCGCCCGGCTCCGCGCCGGTGCTGCGGCTGACCGGGCCCGACTGGAACGATGCGGCGAGGGCGGAGGGCGTGAAGCCGCGGGCGGATCTGGCCGGTGATCCGAATGCAAGCCTGCCGGGCAAGCCGAAACTCGCCGCGGCCGACCAGGACAGTTTCTTCAATACGCAGGAATGGCAGAACATCATGACGCCGAAGGGCGGGCACGGCCATGCCAGCGCGCTGAAGCAGCTGGCCGGCGCGGGCGAGGGCCTGTCGCTGAATGCCGCTCTCGACGCCGTCGATAAGGCGGTCGAGGGACATTGACAGCTTGAGCGATCCCGCCGCCGAGCTCGAACGGCGCCCGCCGCGGCGCCGCGTGCCGACCGTCCACGAGGCCCCGCGCACCTTCGGGCGGATGCTGTCGGGGCGGCGCCTGCACCTGCTCGACCCGAGCCCGCTCGATCTCGACATCGAGGACCTGCTGATCGGCGTCAGCCGGGTCAACCGCTGGTGCGGGCAGACGGTCGGCGAGACCGGCTTCAATGTCGCGCACCATTCCTGCGTCGTGGAGCAGATCCTGGGCCAGATGGTCTGGCCCGGCGCGCCCTGGGAGGTGCGGCGCTGGGCGCTGGCGCACGATCTCGCCGAGGCGGTCTATGGCGATGTGGTGACCCCAGTGAAGGCGGTGTTGGGCGAGACCTATCGCGAGCTGGAAACGCGGCTGGAACGGGCGCTGGCGCTAGCGCTGGGCTTCGGCGCCACCGTGCCTCTGGAATGGCGGAAGGCGGTGAAACGCGCCGACCGGATCGCTGCGGTTACCGAGGCGGTGCGGCTTGCCGGCTGGAGCGAGCCGGAGGCACGCCAGCTCGTCGGCTTCGGCTATCGCGGCAGGCTGTGGGATGGACCGCTCGATCCGTGGCCGGAGGCGGTCGCGCGCGAGCGCTGGCGGGCCAGGTTCCGCGCCGTCGGCGGCCGGATCTGACGCGGATGAAGGCGTTGGTCACCGGATTCGAGCCGTTCGGCGGCGAATCCGTCAATCCGTCATCCGCGGCGCTCGCCCAACTGCGGCGGGCGCTCGGGCCGCTCGAAGTGGCGACGGCGGTGCTGCCGACGGCGTTTGGCCGGACGGGCGTGGCGCTGGCGGCCGCGCTCGATCGCCATGCCCCCGATATCGTGCTGGCCGTCGGTCAGGCCGGGGGACGCAGCGCCCTCTCGCTGGAGCGGATTGCGATCAATCTCTTGGATGCGGGCGCGCCCGACAATGACGGTGCCTTGCCGGTGGACGAGCCGGTCGTGGACGGCGGACCGGCCGCCTATTTCACGACCCTGCCGATCAAGGCGGCGGTAGCCGCCTTGCGTCACGCGGGGCTGCCGGCGACGGTCTCGCTCAGCGCCGGCAGCTTCGTCTGCAACCAGGCGCTCTACCTGCTGCTGCATCGCGCCGCGATAGGCGGCGGTTTCCGCGCGGGCTTCCTGCATGTGCCCTATCTGCCGCAGCAGGCGGCGGCCCGAGCGGAGATGCCCTCGCTGGCGCTCGAGCATGTCGTGCAGGGCATCGAGATCGTCCTTGCGGTGGCGGCCGAGCGCGCTGCCGATACTTGGTCCTCTCCCGCGCTCGCGGGCGAGGGCTGGAGCGGCGGCGCGGCGCCG
>DATGFU010000396.1:0-5869 GCA_035308865.1 Allostellaceae bacterium
ATCTGGTGCCGAAGAGCGTCGTCGAGGCGATGGCCAACAACGAGATCCTGCAGATCGTCGTGTTCTCGGTGTTCTTCGGCACGGCCATGCTGGCGGTGGGCGAGCGCACCAAGCCGCTGCTCGATATCATCGCCACGGTCAGCCTCATCATGCTGAAGGTCACGGGCTATGTGATGTGGTTCGCGCCGCTCGCGGTGTTCGGCGCCATGGCGGCGGTGCTGGCGAAGCAGGGCGTGTCGGCGCTCTCGGCCTATGCGACGCTGGTCGTCGAGTTCTTCCTGGGCATCGCGCTGCTCTGGGTGCTGCTGATCGGCGCCGGCTACTCGGTGATCGGTACTCGGGTGTTCCGCCTGCTGGTGCGGCTGCGCGAGCCGATCCTGCTGGCGTTCAGCACCGCCAGCAGCGAAGCGGCCTATCCCAAGACGCTGGAGGAGCTCGAACGCTTCGGCTGCTCCAACAAGGTCGCCAGCTTCGTGCTGCCGATGGGGTACTCGTTCAACCTCGACGGCTCGATGATGTATTGCGCCTTCGCGGTGTTGTTCCTGGCCCAGGCCTATGGCGTCGATATCGGCTTCGGCAAGGCCTTCGCGATCGGGCTCACGCTGATGGTGACGACCAAGGGGATCGCCGGCGTGCCGCGGGCCGGGCTCGTGGTAATCGCCGCCGCCCTGCCCATGGTCGGCGTGCCGGAGACGGCGCTCGGCCTGCTCATCGGCATCGACCAGTTCTTCGACATGGCGCGCACGGCCACGAACGTCGTCGGCAACGGCGTCGCCACCGCTGTCGTGTCGAAATGGGAGAGCGAGCTGGGCGAGGAGCACGCCGAGGACTGGGTGCCCGCCGGAGCCGCGGCCGCCTGAGGCCCCCTCCCTAACCGTCCCCCGCTGTCGCGCGAGGGCATGCAAACTTTTCGCCCGCTGCGGCCGAATCTCCCTCTCCGCCCTCGGGGGGCGGAGAGGGTCGGGGTGAGGTGGGGCGACGACGGTTCTTTGAAGCACGGGCACGGATACGAGGCTGTCGAGCGCGGCCGGCACGCGCTCTGGAATCCCCCACCTCACCCTGACCCTCTCCGCCCCCCCGAGGGCGGAGAGGGGACATCGGCCGCACTCGGCGTGAGATGTGTGAATGCAACAGCCCGCAATGCGGAGGAGGGACAGGGAGAGGGTTTCCCCCTAAAGCCAGGGCGCGAGCGAGCGCTCGAAATCGGGGTAGAAGCGCTCGGCGATCGGTGTGATCGCCGGCAGCGCACGGGCCAGCGGCTCGAGATCGACGCCGCGATAGCGGGTCGCCGGGTCCATCAATTCGAGCGTCCGGCCGAGCGGCCGGGCGTGCGGCGTCAGACGCGAGAGATGGCGGACCGGATCGGCGACGAGGTCCTCGTAGCGCAGGATCAGCTCCGGCGAGAACCGCGAGTAGACGCCGAGCAGCCAGCCGATCAGCAGCACCTGCCGCTTGATCCGGTCGGGCTCGGCGGCGAGCAGGGCCGTGAGTTCCGGGCTGAAGGTCTCGGCCATCGGCATGTGGCCGTGATGCACCGGCATGTCCACGGTCTGCCACGCGGCCAGCACCGCCAGCGGATGGCGGACGAGCGCGAACAGCGTGTGGCGTGGCGCCAGCAGGTCGGCGAGGGCGCTGAAGTTCGCCGGGTGCTTGATCACCAGCCGGAAATCGGGGGTCAGCTTCTTGTCGAGCTTCACCATGCCGTAGGGCTCGGTCACCTTGCGCAGCCGCGTCCCGTCGCCGGGCGGCTCGAAGAAATTCTCGAGGATCGCGCCGCCGAGCTGCTTGCTGCGGACCTCGTTCCGGGTGAGCGCGCTCTCCCGCGTCTCGGCGATGAAGGCCTCGATCTCCCCGACCGCGCGGGCGCGCTCGTGAACGCCGCGCGCCTGCATCGGCACCGGCTCGGCCAGGGCCACCGTGTTGGGGAACTCGTTGAGCAGCGAGACGATGAGGGTCGTCCCGGAGCGCGGCAGGCCGGTGAGCAGGATCGTGTCGGGGCTTGCGGTCATCCGCGGCGGGTTTCCCGATGGGAGGGCGGCCCTGGATACTCAACGCCGGGAGCCGCTTCAAGCGATCGCCATGCTATGTAGCCGTGGAGCCATCGGGAACCGTCAATGCCGCAGAACCGGGTCTTCGTCGTCAGGCCGCATCTTCCACATGGCGGATCCTTCATGGCCTATCACATGGCCAGGATCCTGCACCGCGAGTTCGGATACCAGGGGATCGGCGTCTCGACGGGCGAACCGCCGCTGCCGCCGATCTTCGACTACGATCCGGTCTTCCCCTCGATCACGGTCGACGAGATGGTCGCGACGATCACCGACGACGACGTGCTGATCGCCAACCCGGCCGCCTCGAACTTCCATCTCGGGCTCCGCTGCCGCGGCCGGAAGATCATGTACATCCAGCATTTCAACACGTTCAGCCTGCTCGACTGCCGCTTCGATCTCTACGTGTCGGTGAGCGAGATCGTCCGCCGCGTCATCTCGGCCACCTACGGGATCGAGACCGCCGTCATCCCGCCCTTCATCCAGGCCGAGCGATTCCCGCCGGCGCCGCCGTGGCGCGAGCGCCCGCCGCGCTCGATCCTGGTCTCGCTGAAATGGGACATGGCCCTGCAGCATTTGCTGCTGGACCGGCTGCGCACGCTGGTGGCGCCGAGCATTGCGCTCAACGACGTGCTCCAGGGCAAGCTGTCCCAGGGCGAGCTGCTGGCAAGGATCGGCGGGTCGCGCCATTTCCTCACGCTGTCGGTCGCCGAGGGGTTCGGGTTGATGCCGCTCGAGGCCATGGCGATGGGGACGACCGTCCTCGGCTTCGACGGCTACGGGGGCCGCGACTATATGCAGCCTGGGATCAACGCCGGGGTCGCCGCCTATCCAGATGTCGAGGGTCTGGCCAAGCAGATCGCCGAGATCATCGAGGACCCGGTACGGGGTGAGGCGATGGCGGAGGCGGGCAGGGCGATGGCTCGTGCTCCCCTCTATACCTACGAGCGGTTCCGCACGGACTGGGTGGAGCAGTTCCGGCGGATGTTTGGCTAGAAGGCTCGCTCGGGCCGCTGGCTTTCCGGCAGCATTCATCGCGGGCAAGCGATCTTCGCCCGTCGCCGGACATATGGTACAAGGGAGTGCCTGATACTGCTGAAGAGCAGGGCTCATGGACGAGGTCAATGTAGGGGTTGTACTGGTGCTCGTGGCGGCCATCGGAGTGCCGATTGGCGCCGCGATCTGGGACAAGCTCACCTATTATGAGCGGATGCGCATCAAGGTGGCTCATCTGCCGCCGAGGCGTCATTTCTGGTTCCCCTACGCCCCAATCGATGGGAGCGGACTTCCTACAGGATGGGGGGCGACCGTTTTCGGCGTTGATGCAAGCGGCTTTGCCGGAGGTGATGGCGGCGGCCCCGGCTGCGGGTATGCGGGTCATGGCTGCGGTGATGGCGGCGGTCACGGCGGTTCTCATTAGCCGCCCTTCTGGCATTTGGGGTCTGCTCAGCTGGAGAATTATGGGCTCACCCCGTCCAGCTTGACTCCGCCCCGCCGTCCCCCCTGAATCGCCGCCCTCGACCGAACGGAGACGAATCCTTGGCACGGGTGGACCCCATCTATACCGAGCGCGACGGCCGGACCGCGAAGTTCCACGGCTCCTGGTATCGCGGCGCGCATACCAACTTCATCCCGGCCAAGGAGGAGATCGTCCATACGCCCGAGTGCGTCGACAAGTTCGTCATGCACGGCTGGACGCCGGCGGCCCCGTTCGTCGACAAGGCGACGCGGATCACCGCCTTCGGCAGCTGCTTCGCCGCCTACATTTCGACCTTCCTCGGCGACAAGGGTTACAACGTGCTCGGCAAGAAGCTGGACATGCAGGCCCATATCATTCGCTTCGGCGAAGGCATCGTGAACACCTTCGCCATCCTGCAGCAGCTCGAATGGGCCCTGCTCGGCAAGCAGTTCCCCGAGAATCTCTGGATCTCGTCAGACAAGGAGGTCGCGGCCCTCGATCCCGCCATCCAGGCGGAGACGCGCCAGATCCTGCTCGGCACCGATCTCTTCATCATCACGCTCGGCCTCTCGGAGATCTGGTACGACAAGCGGACCGGCGACGCGCTGTGGCGGGCGGTGCCGGCGGCGCTCTTCGACGAGGCGGTGCACGGGTTCCGCGTCTCGACGCACCAGGAGAATTTCGACAACCTCGCCAAGATCCACGCGCTCATCCGCAGCGCCCGGCCCGAGGCGCGGATCGTCTTCACCGTTTCGCCGGTGCCGCTGATGGCGACCTTCCGGCCGGTCTCGTGCCTCACCGCGAGTTCCGTCTCGAAGGCGATCCTGCGCTCCGCGGTCGACCAGCTGATGCGGGAGCGGAGCGACGACGCGGGGCTCTTCTACTTTCCGTCCTACGAGATCGTGAAGGAGTTCTGGATCGATCCCTACGAGCCGGACAACCGGCATCCGCGCGATGAGGTCGTGCAGTTCATCATGGCGACCTTCGAACGGCACTACTGCAAGGCAGGGCCTCGCGGTTGACCCTCGCGCCGCGGGTTCTGTAGGTTCACGCCCTCTCCAACCGAGGGAGTGGTACCGGATGGCCGCGACCGGCGCGCCCGATCTCAGCTTCCAGTCGCTGATCCTGCGACTGCAGATTTATTGGGCGGCGCAGGGCTGCGTGATTCTGCAGCCCTATGACGTCGAGGTCGGTGCCGGCACCTTCCATCCGGCGACGACGTTGCGGGCGCTGGGGCCGGAGCCGTGGCGCGCGGCCTATGTCCAGCCGTCGCGTCGCCCGGCGGACGGGCGCTATGGCGACAACCCGAACCGGCTGCAGCACTACTACCAGTTCCAGGTCATCCTGAAGCCGTCGCCGGAGGACAGCCAGGCGCTTTATCTCGACAGTTTGCGGGCGCTGGGCGTCGATACCGGGCTGCACGACATCCGCTTCGTCGAGGACGACTGGGAAAGCCCGACGCTGGGTGCCTGGGGGCTCGGCTGGGAATGCTGGCTCGACGGGATGGAGGTCAGCCAGTTCACCTATTTCCAGCAGGTCGGCGGGATCGAGTGCAACCCGGTCTCGACCGAGCTCACTTACGGTCTGGAGCGGCTCGCCACTTACATTCAGGGCGTCGAGAGCGTCTACGACCTCGACTACAACGGCGCGCCGGGCGGCCGGAAGATCACCTATGGCCAGGTCTTCAAGCGCAACGAGCGCGAGTTCTCGGCGTTCAATTTCGAGCGCGCGGACACGGAGCGCCTGTTCCGGCATTTCCGTGACGCGGAGACCGAATGCGGTGCGCTGCTTGCGGCCAGGCTGGCGCTTCCCGCCTACGACCAATGCCTCAAGGCGAGCCACCTCTTCAACCTCCTCGATGCGCGCGGCGTCATCAGCGTCACCGAACGCGCCAGCTACATCGGTCGAGTGCGCGCGCTAGCCAAAGGCTGCTGCGAGATGTGGCTGGAGGGGAGCGCGTGACGACCACCCCCACCCATCCCTCCCCCGCAAGCGGGAGAGGGCTAACCAGACTCCCTCTCCCGCGCAGCGGGGGAGGGCCGGGGTGGGGGTGCCCGAGACAGGCACTCCGCCCTGATCGATGCGAGAACGCCGTCGATATTTGCCAAAACATCTGGATTCCAAAAGCGCAGGATCATCCAGCCCTTGGACCGCATGAACAGATCGCGCGCCGCATCGCGCGTGGACTCTGCATGCTGGCCGCCATCCAGCTCGACGACGATCCTTGCGCTGGAGCACGCAAAATCTGCGACATACGGCCCGATCGGATGCTGCCGCCGGAAATGCCACCCGAGTCCATGATGACACAGGCGCTGCCACAGCTTCGCCTCGGCATCCGTGAGGCTTCGCCGCAGCGATCTTG
>DATGFU010000397.1:0-6955 GCA_035308865.1 Allostellaceae bacterium
GAATGGACCGTCAGGGTGAACGACGGCGCCGTGAACGGCGGTCACCCGATCACGCCTCAGCCGCGCACGCCCGCGGCGATGACCGGCGGCCCGTTCACGGTAGCAGATGCGCTGCGGCCGTACCTCATCCTCGCCGACCCGTCCGGGGGTGCGGTCTCAGTGACCCTGTCGAGCAGCCCAAGCACCGGCCAGATGGTCTGGGTCAAGGACGTTACCGGAGCAGCCGGGACCAATGCGATCACGATCTCAGGCGGCACGATCGACGGCAGCGCGAGCCTGGTCATCAACTCGAATTACGGCGAGGCGCTTCTGGTCGCCTCCATCTATGGCTGGAGCATCATCCGATGAGCGTTCAGGTCAAATGGCGGGGAGATACGCGAGCTAACATCAGCGGTTCGGGTGCGCTTTTGTCACCCAAGGAGCTGGTAGTCGACACCGATAATTGGCAGCTCGGGATCTCGGACGGGACGATCACCCACATGCTGCGGCGGCAGCCCACCGTCTATACCGGCACCGGCCCGTTCGCGCTCACCGATTCCTACAACGACGCCATCATCCTGGCGGACACGTCCACCGGTCCGGTGAGCGTCACGCTGCCGGCGCTCCCTATGGCCCTGGGCAACATCACGCCGCCTTCCATAGAGATCTGGATAAAGGATGCGACCGGCCATGCCGGCACCAACGCGATCACCATCACCGCCTCGGGCGGCCTGACGATCGACGGCGCGTCCAGCGTAGTGATCAGCAGCGCCTACGGGGAGGCGACGATCCGGGGCATCGCGCCGCCGTCGCCGGCGACGGCCATCTGGTGTGCCTGAGATGAGATCACTGGCCCGTCAGCAGCAGCCCGATGCCGAAATCCTGGCTGCTGCACGTCTCGGTGCCATTTGCCCAGTTGTAGCTCTCCGTCAGCTTCATGGCGAAGGAGTGTGCATCAGTGGGTGTGATCGCGGCGGTCCAGGTGCCGGCGATGTCGCCGAACGGCCCGACATAGGTGAATGTACCGGAGGGAGCCGCGGTGCCCTTTCCGGCCGTGACGGTGAAGACCTGCTTCACGATCGTCGGCGGGATGCCCTGCTCCAGGCCCCAGTACCTGAAATGGCCGCCCGAGAGGCCCTGATAGGTCATCTTTCGGCCGGTATAGACGGCGCCCGGGGAATCGATGCAGGCGCCAGTCTGCTCGCCGACCCAGACGGTCGCATCGTAGATCCCGGGCAGCGGCACCGGCGCTGCCGCCAACGCCAACACGGCGGCGAACGTCAAGCGGTTCATGGGTTTCCCCAAGGGTTGAGCCCGCGCGTGAGGATGGGCTGCCCTGGCTCAACCGACAATGCGGCGGGTCGTGAATTTTCGGAGATGATTCGATGACAACAGACAAGGAATCAGGGGCTTGCCAAGACTGCAAACCCCTCTGGGGAGCCGGTCCTAAGCCGTTGGCGTTCGGGTGTAGCCGGTCTGCTCAATGCTTGCGCTCCAAAGCGCCTGACGGAGCATCGCAATCAGCTTGTCGTAGCCCCGCACGATCTGACCCTCGATCCCGTCAGCCTGGGCTTCGATCGGGAAGGCGATCGTCGAGAGCAAATGGTTGATACCGTCCTCGCGGTGGATGAACCGAAAGCGGACATCCGCATCGGCGCCCTCGACGTGCCGATCAAGGCCGTCGAATTCGACCCAAACGTCCGAGAGTCCATCTCGGGGACTCAAATCAATATCAGCATTTTCTGATGTGGTTGCAGACATGTTTCCTCTCCTGGATTGGGTGACACCGCCCAGGATAGCCGCAGCGCGACCGGGGCGTCAGCCCGGTCTCGTCTGTTGGCATTTGTCGACCGCCCCGAGGCTTCGCACTTTGTGATGACAACTTCATCCTGATCCCTGACCCCCGAGGTCCCGCATGACCAACCCCTCGCCCCCGCCGTCCTCCTGGCCGCTGATGCGCACACTCGTCGGGTACGCCGACGGCGGCCTGCCGCTCACCGCGGCGCAGCTCGACCTGATGGCGCGGCAGCTGGTCGGCACCGATGCGCCGGGCGGCAATACCGAGCAGCTCGCCTCGGTCCGAATCGGCGCCAAGTCCTGGATCACCGACGCGGACGGCGCGGTGTGGATCACGTCCAACGCCTTCCGCTACACCGATGCCCGCTGGTACCCGGTCGACGGGGCCGAGCCCGCCTTCGCGGCGGTCTTGTCGGAGACCGGCGTCGCGATCAACTATGCGCCGGCTTCGCCCGGCGCGGCGCTCGCCTGGACCCAGATCGGCGCGTGGACGCAGGCCGGCTACCAGACCGCCTCGACGTCGCTCCGCGGCGTGGTCGCCGTCGACGGCGCCAGCATCACCATCGACGGGCAGGGCGTGATCCGCGCCGCCGGGGCGGGCGGGGGCGGCTCGGGCGGCGCAGTCACGTACCTCCCCTGGGCCGATCCCACCGCCTTCGGCGCCAAGGGCGATGCGCAGGAGGTGACGGACGTGGTCGCCACCGCCGGGTCGGCCATCGTCACCTCCGCCTCCGCCAACTGGCAGCCAACTGATGTCGGCAAGGTCGCCGTCATCCACCAGGGCACGGACGCGAACACCAACCTCGTCACCACCATCGCCGGCCGGCAGTCGGCGACCCAGGTGACGCTCACCGCGACGGTGGCGAACACGCCGGCCCAGGCACGGATGATCTGGGGCACGCTCGACACCGCCGCCTTCCAGGCGGCGCTCGCCGTGGTCAACGGCAACCCGCGCGGCGGCACGCTGATGATCCCGGCGCCGCCGGGCGGCGGCCAGTACCTGATCGACCAGCCGCTGCTGCTGCAGGACCGCGTGACGGCGCAGGGCATGACCGGCGCCACCTTCAACAACAAGGCCTTCCACACCCAGCTCGTCGCCTTCATTGGCCAGACCGTGGGCCAGTGCTGCTTCGGCCTCTATAACGGCGAGAATGCGACCCTCACCTCGGCGCCGTCGCGCGGCGTCGTCATGCGCAACCTCTCGGTCAACATGACGCTGGCCGGGCAGGGCACCACCGCCTTCCGCTTCATGTTCTGCTCCGACTGTGTCGGCGACACGCTGGCCGCCAACATCTCCGAGACCGGCCAGATCGGGCTCGACCTCTACGCCGCCAATCCCGGCAACACGCCCAAGGGCGTGTTCCGCTGCGGCTTCTACAACATCGCCGTCTCGGGCTCGGGCAACCCCTCCGCCCAGGTCCTGATGCGGCTCTACGGCGCGGTGAACGGCGGCCAGGTCAACGCCAACGCCTTCGTCAACGTGGCGCTCGAGAACGGCATCGACGCGCTGCAATGCGGCCCGGGCGTCGACAACAGCTTCGTGAACCTCTCCTGCGAGGGCCAGATCGGCCGCTGCATCCACGTGCTGGACGGATTCTTCGCCAACGCCTTCCGCGGCACCTATTTCGAGCGCGCCAGCCACCATTTTACCGACGAGATCTTCGAGGAGCCGGTCGTCACCACGATCGGCAACGTCTACGAGGGCATCTTCGGCAACTACGCCAGCCCGACCAACTGCACGATCCAGTCCGACAAATCCGAGATCATGCAGCTCGGCCTCGACGGCACGCGCACGCGCTGGCTCTGGCACCTGGGCGACACGGTCCAGAGCATCCGCTGCCTCAACTCGCCGCCCGACGCCACGGTCGAGATCGACACCGTGGCGGCCGACGCCAGCGGCACCGCCGGCCAGACCGGCGTCAAGGTGGCGTCCGGCCTCGCGATCGTGCCGGGCATGATCGTCGACGACGAGACCAACGAGACGGCGCTGCCGCTGACCGACCAGGTGCAGGTCGTGTCCTACAATGCCGGGACCGGCGCGGTCGTGCTGTCGCGCACCATCCGCAATCCGGGCATCGCTTCCGGCGACGCGCTGCGCTTCAAGACGGCGATCGCCGACCAGGTCGACCGGGTGACGCTGACCCCGAAATCGCTCGCCTGGGGCAAGGGCGGCATCTACGCGCCCAGCGTCGTGATGAGCCGCAACGGCGCCGGCACGCAGCAGAACAACGCGTTCCAGACCTCGACCGCCGGCCATACCATCGCGGCGATCCTGGGGCTCGGCCAGATGGTCTATGTCCACAACGATTCCGTGGGCTCCGGCGTGGCTACGATCCACGTGCCGAGCTTCAATCAGGCCCCGGCGGAACGGGTCGACCACACCATCTTCAACGATTCCGGCGCCGCGATGAGCGTCGCGGCCGGGAGCGGCGTCGCCCTCTCATCCACGCTGACCCTCGCCTTGGTCCCCGCCGGCAGCACGATCAGCTTCGCCCTCAAGCTCGACGGCGACGGGATCTGGCGCCAGGCGGCGGCGCATTGCACGGTGCCGTGATCAAGCCCTCTGCCGCTTGCGGGGGGAGGGTTGGGAGGGGCGGTGAGGCGGGAAGCCCTCGTAACAAGAAAGTTCGCCACAGACTGCGGCCATACCGCCGCCATAGCTGCAATCGACCTGTATCAGCAGGTGTCCCGGATTTCCCTGGATAATTCTTTCCACGGAATCCTTGTTTGCTGGGCCACGCCCGCGCAAAAGAAGCCGCCAAGCGCCGTCAGGCACATCAAGCGGATTGGCGGGCGCTTCGGCGATCGGCCAAACAAAAATATATCCTATGATCGTGGCTTCCCACAGATCGGCGATGCAAAGCTGTCTGATCCCGCCGAGTTCAAGGGATACGACGCGGCCGGCAGTCGACATGAGCGCGAGGCAAAGCGTGTCATTCTGTAGCGCTAGCCCGCTCAGCGTCGCGTCATGGTGAGGCACGCCCAGAAGCATGCCGTGCTCGTCGGTCTTCCAAGGAAGAACTGCGCTCACGTATCTACAGCAGTCCCTGGTTAGGCGGTGGCGATAACCGATCCTCTGCAGCTCATTAACCAGATGTCGCTCCATCCCCATCCATCAGAAAAATGAAGGGGATTATCCCCTTGACGCGGGTAGGCTACCCCTAGTCTGGTATCCCGGCTTTCGCCCACGCAATCAAGTCGGGGAGGTTGTTTCTCATTAAGACGATTAGCTCGGCAAGTTCGGGCGTCACGTGTGAACATATCGAAACGCGGACAGATTCGCCTCCCGCATGACCGGTCATGCGGACATGGGTAAAATGGGTTGTTCCGTCTGGGTAGTCGTGGGGCTCTTGCTCTATCCTCCACGCCTCATCGGGATTGCACTTCTTGTGGAGCGTTGAAAGACGCGCCAATAGCTGATGGGCTTTTGAACTGTCCATAGCGGCGTCTCGATCCCTGTTCCATCTACTTTGGAATTCCGGAATTCCGGTGCCACTGCACTAATTATCCCTTGCGTCTCCAGCGGCAGCCGCAGCACGCATGGCTCGAGGTAGTGCCGCTGCCTTGCAGAATCGATACCCGATAAGGGCGAGCGAGGAGCCCCCCGCCCCTCAATGCCCGTGCAGCTTGTCGTGGTACGGGCACCCGACCGAGCTCGGCAGCTGCATCGCGCTCGGGCTCGTGAACTTCTTGCACAGCCGCAGACCGGTGCAGCCGGTCATCTGGCGCACCAGCACGGTCGAGCCGAGGCCGGTCACCGATTCCATGTAGCCGTCGACCCGAACCTTCTGGCCCATGTACTCGCAGAAGTATGATTCGTCGTAAGCGCGTTCGGAAGACATGACCTCACCCTCCCCGGGAGCATCGTCACCCGACGGTAGCATGCCGCCGAGCGTGCAGTAAGCTCCCGGATAATCCTACCCCAAATTGATCACAGTCGCTGCGCAAATCGTCACGCGGCGTCGGGCGGCACCCGTGCCACCGCGCCGATGCGGTTGCCCCAGGGATCGACGAGGAAGGCGCCCCAGTAGTCGATCGCGTAGTCCGGCCGGTGGCCGGGCGCGCCGTTGTCCGTGGCCCCGGCACGCAGGCCGGCGGCGTGGAATCGGCTCGCCGAGTCGCGCGAATCGGCGCTGAAGCAGGCGTGGAATCCGGGCTGCGGCGGGGTGCCGGCGGCAAGGTCGTCGGGTTCGGCCAGGATGAAGGTCGTGTCGTGCAGCTCGGTGCCGTACATCACGTAGTCGGGCCGCGTCCGCAGCCGGCGCACGCCCAGCGGCGCCAGCAGCGCGTCGTAGAAGCGCGACGATTCGGGCAGGTCGTCGGTGCCGATCGACAGATGGTCGATGATCCGCGCCCTGGGCGTGCTCGCCGCTTCGGGCTTCAGCCGCGCCACCACGCCCAGATGGTTGCCGTCGGGATCGAGGACGAAGGCGCCGTAGTAATCCTCGGAATATTCCGGCCGGTAGCCGGGCTTGCCGTTGTCGGTGCCGCCCGCCGCGAGCGCCGCCGCGTGGAACGCCGCCACCTCCTCGCGCGAGCCGGCGGCGAAGCAGACATGGGCGGCGTTCTGCGGCCTGGGATCGGGTTTCCGGCTGACCGCGAAATGGCCGTTGACGGCGCCGGTTCCCCAGGCGACGTAGTCGCCGTCGCGGAACCGCCGGCGCGCGCCCAGGGGCGCCAGGGCCGCGTCGTAGAACCTGATGCTCGCGGCAAGATCGGCGACACCGACCGAGGCGTGATCGACGAACGGCACCCTTGGATGCTCCCCCTCTTGCGGGGAATCCTATCCCGAGCCGAGGAGCGGCGCCAGTTCGCCGACGTCCTGCCACGGCGCCGCCCCCGGCCGGCGAGTGACCGCGATAATCGGCAGGCCGGGCGCGAACCGGCCGATCGCGGCCGCGGTCTCGCCCAGCGCCACCGTCGATCCGTCCGTCTCGTTGATCACCAGCGCCCGCACCGGCAGGCCCGCCAGCGCCCGCAGCGCCGTCAGCGTGTGGCTGATCGTGCCGAGATAGCTGCCGGCGACAACAACCACCGGCGCGCCCGCCGCGGCGATCCAGTCCAGCACGGTGTGCGTCGCATCGAGCGGCACCATCGCCCCGCCGACGCCCTCGACCAGCACGACCTCCTCCGGCCCGGCCAGCGCCGCGCGGGTGAATCCGACGATCTCGTCGAACGG
>DATGFU010000398.1:0-8033 GCA_035308865.1 Allostellaceae bacterium
CCTCCGACGGGATGAGCAATATCGGCACGCCGATGACCGAAGCCCGCGACGCGCTGGTGGCCGACGGGATCACCATCAACGGCCTGCCGATCCTGACCGAGGCGCCGTGGCTGGATACCTACTACGCCGAATACGTGATCGGCGGCCCCGACGCCTTCGTCGAGGTCGCCCGCGACCTGGCGAGCTTCGGCCAGGCGATGCAGAAGAAGCTGGTGCGGGAGCTGGTAGTGTCGGAAAGGTGAGGGGGAGTTTACCGCCGCTGGCGCAACGACAGTACGTCGCACAGCTGATCAATGCACGACTTCAGAGGATCTTATAGTTATAATGATATTCGTGCCATTCCTGACAATCAGGAGTTTCATATCCTGCCCTTGAAGATCGCGCAGCACGCTGCGGAGAATCCTGTTCTCCACCGGAACGTTATTTATCATCAGTATATAGTCGCCAGAAAGGAGCCCGGCTCGAGCTGCAGCGGACCAGGGAAATACCTTATCAATTTTTATTCCGTAACTCGTATTTAGTTTAAGTTGCTCTTGGCCTGATAAATTCAGCGAAAAACCAAGCTGGCTACGAACAGGCACGTTTTGATTTATAAATCGACTATCTTGCCAGAGGTTTACCGAGCTGGCACATTGATCGTCCCAGTAGTATACAAATTCCGCTCGAACCTCTGGTTCATCTTTGGGATCTACTTGGTAGACGTAGAGAGATACGCCATCCGTGGCGGTTTCGAATTCTACATCTGGAAGTAGTTCTTGAACGTCATCCTTCGTAACGCAATTAAACGCTGGCAAATTGTTAAACAATATTCTGACATTCACTCTCTTCGCCTCGCCGGACGGCGCCGAACATTCGACCTCCTCTGTCACCATATACATAAAATCCAAATTTCCTGTTTTTTCTTGCTTTTCATTATTATCAGAATTACCAAAATCAAGTGAATTTGACCTAAACCAAAAGTCACCGTGCGGACTGTAAGTCGTTACACGCGAATATGTATCACTATCTTTATTATCTGGACTAGTATGACATCCATTATTGTGTCTGTTAATCGGGTGTTCGGCTCGAAGCGTGGTCCTTAGTATTCGACCTACGTCGTCGGCCTTGGACAAGCTACCAAGGTCAACCAACGCCCTCATCATCCGAACGAACTCATCTTTGGGTATGCTCGCCGAAGCGCAGGCCGGCGGTGCAAGAACGAGGCTGAGCAATCCCACCAAAGCGGCTAATGGGAACGAGCAGCGTGATCGGCAAATCATCTCGACTCCCTGTGAAAGGCGAAATTATAGGAGCTGCGGTTGACATAGCGGTTACAGAAGTACTCGACTAAACAGCTACGCCATGCCCCGTCCTGCCACGTCTGTAGCTACGGCCACCGATTGCCGGCCCAGAGCAGCGGCTCCATCGCCACCCGCCTACGACGGCCGCCTCCCCACCCACTTCACGATCCGCGCCAGAAGCTGGTCGCGGCCGACCGGCTTGACCATGAAGTCGGTGCCGCCGGCGCCGAGGCCGGCCCGCACGTCGTCGGGCGCGCGGCGGTTGGTCAGGAAGACGATCGGCACGTCGCGGGTCATCGGCTCGCGCCGCAGCACCCGGCAGGTGTCGAAGCCGTTCATCACCGGCATCTGGATGTCGAGGAAGATGATGTCGGCGTGCAAGGTCGCCGCCTTGTCGACGCATTCCTGGCCGTTCGTGCAGCCGATGAACCGGTAGCCCGCGCCTGAGATGATCTCCTGCAGCAGCAGCAGGTTGGCCTGGTTGTCCTCCGCGCACAGCACCGTGATGTTGCGGCGGTCGAGCATCTCCATCGCGGCGGGTTTCCGGACTGCGGACGCGAGTACCGAGTCTAACCCGGACGGCCGTCCGGAATCACGCGTCTTCCGGGGCCGGCCAATCGATTCTTCCCGGCAAGGGCGAGCAGCGGCCGCCCGCCTCGCGCCGTCCGCGCTATCCCCGCGTCAGCGGCTTGTACTTGAAGCGGTGCGGCTGGTCGGCCTCGATGCCGAGGCGGCGTTTCCGGTCGGCCTCGTACATCTGGTAGTTCCCCTCGAACCACAGCACCTCGGCCTCGCCCTCGAAGGCGAGGATGTGGGTGGCGAGGCGGTCGAGGAACCAGCGGTCGTGGGTGATCACCACCGCGCAGCCGGGGAAATCCTCCAGCGCATCTTCGAGCGCGCGCAGCGTGTCGACGTCGAGGTCGTTGGTCGGCTCGTCGAGCAGCAGCACGTTGGCGCCCTGCTTCAGCATGCGGGCGATGTGGACGCGGTTGCGCTCGCCGCCGGAGAGCTGGCCCACCTTCTTCTGCTGGTCGCCGCCCTTGAAGTTGAAGAGCGCGACATAGGAGCGCGAGTTCATCTTGCGCCGGCCGAGATCGATCTCGTCGACCCCGTCCGAGACGACCGCCCACACGTTCTTGTTGGCCGGCAGCGCGTCGCGCGACTGGTCGACATAGCCGAGCTTGACCGTCTCGCCGATGCGGATCGTGCCGCTGTCCGGTTCCTCCTGCCCGGTGATCATGCTGAAGAGCGTCGTCTTGCCGGCGCCGTTCGGCCCGATGATGCCGACGATCCCGGCCGGCGGCAGGCGGAAGGTCAGGTTCTCGATCAGCAGCTTGTCGCCGTAGGACTTGGTCAAGCCGTTCGCCTCGATCACCACGTCGCCGAGGCGCGGGCCGGGCGGCAGCACGATCTGCGCGGTCTCGGGCGCCTTCTCGCGGCTCTGCGCCACCAATTCCTCATAGGACTGGAGCCGCGCCTTGCCCTTGGCCTGCCGCGCCCGCGGGCTGGAGCGCACCCATTCCAGCTCCTTGGCGATGACGCGCTGGCGCGCCACCTCGGTGCGGTTCTCCAGCTCCAGCCGCTTCTGCTTCTCGACCAGCCAGGAGGTGTAGTTGCCTTCGTGGGGGAAGGTCTTGCCGCGGTCGACCTCCAGGATCCAGCCGGCCACCTCGTCGAGGAAGTAGCGGTCGTGGGTCACGGTGATGACCGTGCCCTCGTAGTCCTTGAGGTGCCGCTGCAGCCAGGCGACGGAGCTGGCGTCGAGATGGTTGGTCGGCTCGTCGAGCAGCAGCAGGTCGGGCTTCTGGAGGAGCAGCTTGCAGAGCGCGACGCGGCGCTTCTCGCCGCCGGACAGGTTGTCGACCGGGGCGTCGCCGGGCGGGCAGTTGAGCGCGTCCATGGCGATCTCGACGGTGCGGTCGAGCTCCCAGCCATTGGCCGCGTCGATCTTCTCCTGGAGCTCGCCCTGCTCCATGATGAGGTCGTTCATCTCGTCGTCCGAGAGTTCCTCCGCGAAACGCGCCGAGACCGCCTCGAACCGGTCGAGCAGTTCCTTCACGTGGGCCAAGCCCTGCATGACGTTGCCCTGTACGTCCAGCGACGGATCGAGCTGCGGCTCCTGCGGCAGGTAGCCGACCGTGGCGCCTTCGGCGGCCCAGGCCTCGCCGTTGAACTCCTTGTCCTGGCCGGCCATGATCCGCAGCAGCGTCGACTTGCCGGCGCCGTTCGGCCCCAGCACGCCGATCTTGGCCCCCGGCAGGAAGCTCAGCCAGACGTCCTTCAGCACCTCACGGCCGCCGGGGAAGCTCTTGTTGAGCCCCTTCATCACGTAGACGTATTGGTACGAGGCCATCGGCCGTCTCCGGAACATGAGATCTGTCGTGGAAGCGGCGCGGTTTTAGCCGATGCCGTCCGGCCCGTGCAACCGGGGAGGGGGCAGGCATGACGCCAACGCCAAGCCCCGCAGCGGCCGGCGCCCTAATCGGCTGCGCCGACCACGAACGCCAGCATTCCGCCGAGCAGTGCCATGGTTGCGTCGTCGGCCCGACCGATCGAAGCGCCGCAGCGTTCCCGCCGGACAGCCATGATCTTATCCACCATGATCTGCGATGGCTCGCGCAGTCCGGTTCTTTCGCCCTCGGACAAAGCCAGTCTGTACAGCGGCGCATCCCGAAGCGCGGTCGTGAGGAGGCAAACAAGCACCGAATCCGTCTCAGGCAGATTGTCGGTCTGGATTACGAGTGCCGGCCGCGGCTTTCCATAATCGCCGCTGATCGCGACCGTCACAAGGTCGCCCCGCTTCACGCCTCATCGCCAATGTCGGCTGCTGCCTCGATGAAATCGAGCGCTTCGCGTTCCTCTGGCGCACCACGCAGCAGTTCCGCTTGGCGGTGTGCCTCCTCCCGAAACCCCGGCGCGCTCGGATCGGGTACCCACACGCGCAGCAGCTTCATCCCCCGCTGTCGGCGGGTTGCCCGATATCGTTGGAACTTGCTCATCCCGTTGTTACGTGCGGCGTGCGGCATGATCTCTCCCAGTCGGCCTTCGGATTGGTTGCGCGCTACCAGTAAACTAGTGCGCAACTATTCTCGACACAACGTCCCAGGAAGGATCCTGCGGCCAACGTCCTAGTTCCGAACGGCAGCGGCCGGCTCGGCTACCCCGCCACCCGCGTCAGCACATAGAGCACCAGTCCGACCAGTCCGCCCACGACGGTGCCGTTGATGCGGATGTACTGGAGGTCCTTCCCGACCTGCAGCTCCAGCCGCTCGACCAGCGTGTCGGTGTCCCAGCGCACCACGACATCTGTCACGAAGGTGCCGATCTCGCCGCGATTGGGCACGATGGCGTTCAGCACCAACTGGCGGGTCCAGCGGTTGACCAGGTCGCGCATGTGCTGGTCGCCGTCGAGCCAGCGGCCGAAGGCAAGGAGGATCTGCTCCAGCGCGCCCGACAGCACGTGGCTGTCGCTGGCGAGCTCTTCCTTGAGCTTGGCTTCCGCCTCGGCGCCCAGCCAGGCGATGTAGCTGTCGACCAGCTTGTCGTCGAGCACCTGCGACTTCACCCGCTCGAACCGCTCGGAGAGCTCGGAATCGTCCGCCAGGCGCCGGATCAATCCCTGCAGGAAGGTGCGGTAGTCGTCCCGCCAGGGATGGTTCGGCGCGTGCGCCGTGGCGAGCGTGTCGAGCAGGCCGCTGATGAAGCTGTCGGCGAAGCGCGCGTCGACCCAGCCGGGCAGCCAGCCGGACGGGTTGGCCTCGACGTTGTCGCAGATCGCCTCCCGGTTATCGCGGACGAACTCGGCTCCCCAGTTGAGGGCGAGATCGTAGAAGGTCGCGTCGTAGCCCTGCTGGATCAACACCGACAGCACTCGGCCGGCCAGCGGCGCCGCCTCGATCGAATCGATGCTGCGGCGGATCATGTCGCGGCTGAAGCCACGGATCCGCTGCTCGCCCAGGATCTCCAGGGCGGTCGGCAGCAGGCCCTGCGAGTAGTGGACGATCAGCCGGACGTTCTCGGGGATTTTCAGCCAGTCGGTGATCCAGCGCGCCGCGTCGATCCGGTCGAGCCGTGCCTCGACCTCGGCCGGCGCCAGGAAATTGCTGGCGACGAAGAGGCCGAGCGCGTCGGCTAGCCGCTGCTTGTTGCGCGGCAGGATCGCCGTGTGCGGGATGGGGATGCCGAGCGGATGGCGGAACAGCGCCACCACCGCGAACCAGTCGGCGCAGGCGCCGACCAGCCCGGCCTCGGCGAAGGCGCGGGGATAGGCGAGCCACGCCGCCCGCGGCTCCAGCGCCCAGCACACGCCGAAGAGAACGAGCATCAGGCAGAGCAGGCCGGTCGCGAGCCAACGCGCGCGCTTGAGCGCCGCCGCCCGCTCGCTGGTCTTGCGCCGCCATTCGGCATCGACGGCGGAGGCGTCCGGCGCTGTGCTCTCGCCGAGCGCGCTCAGGCGTGGCCGCCGTTCAGTTCCAGGGCGGCCCGGCGGTAATGGCCGCGGACGATCTCGGCACCATGGCGGCGCTCGAGGCGGCGGACAGTGAAGTGGCCGCGGGCGACACGCTGGAAATGATCCATGAAGATCATGTTCACCGTCGCCCCGCCGACTGCGCCGATCACCGGGATCGCCGACG
Organism: Allostellaceae bacterium; assembly: GCA_035308865.1. GTDB lineage: Bacteria > Pseudomonadota > Alphaproteobacteria > ATCC43930 > CGMCC-115725 > DATGFU01. The sequence continues at coordinate 5,915 of DATGFU010000398.1, forward strand.
AAGCGAAGCGGTCGGTCACCGCGAAGCCGAAGCGCGTGACGATCTCGCCGATCAGCCGCGCCATCAGCGGCGTCGAGGCGTGAAGCGCGCCCCGCTCCATCAGGCTGCGGCCGACATCGCGGGTGATCTGGCTCAGCACCGTCCGCACCGAATAGTATTCGAGCGCGATCTCCTGACGGGACTCCCGTCCGCCGCCCAACGCGAACACTTCGAGGCAGGCGAGCATCGTCTCCGGGCTCTTCACGTCCTCCCCCTCGTCGCGGGCGATCTCGGCGATCGAGCGCAGCATCAGCGTGGTGGTGAGCGGCAGCTCGAAGGGGAGTGCGGCCATGCCGAAGAATCCGCCGACGCCGCCGGTGAAGCCGGTCATCACCTTGCCCATCCAGGGCGAAGGCGGCGGCAGCTCCTCGTCCTCCTCGAGCGATTCGATCGCCACTTCGAGGCATTTGAACATGGCGGTCTTGATGACGTCGCGCAGCCGCCGGCTTACCGCGTCCGGCAGGTACTTGATCGCCGCGTCGACCGGCGTCCCGGCGTAATGGGCGACGCGGGCGATGAAGCTCGGGTGTTCCAGCTCGGCGACCGCGAGCGTCAGCGCACGCTCGTCATGTGCCGGCAGGGGCTCGACCAGCTCGCCCGTCATCGATCCCGGAGAACCGGCCGCATGCCGTTGAGGCTGGCCAGCACCGCCGACCCGTTGCTGATCAGGGCGGTCACCACCGGGCTGATCAGGCCGCCGGGCAGCGCCAAGCCCAGCGCCGCCGTGTTCATCGCGGCGACGATCGCATAGTTCTGCTTGATCAGGCTCACGGCATCCCGCGAGATCTGCACCGCTTTCGCCAGCTTCCAGAGAGAATCCTCCATCAGCACGATATCGGCGGCCTCATGCGTGATGTCGGCGCCGTGGCGCATGGCGATGCCGACATCGGCGAAGCTCAAGGCCGGCGAATCGTTGATGCCGTCGCCCACCATGGCGACGCACCGCCCCTGGCGCTGCAGATCCTTGATGATGTCGGCCTTGTCGCCCGGCATCAGTTCGGCCATCTGGCGCTTGAGGCCGAGCCGGCGTCCGACCGCGTCGGCGACGCGGCGGTTGTCGCCGGTCAGCATGATCGTGTCGCGGATCCCCATGCCGTGGAGCGCCGCGATCACGGGAGCGCTCTCCACCCGGATCCGGTCCTCGTAGGCGATCACGCCGGCGAGCTCGCCGTCCACCGCGACGTAGAGGCACGAGCAGCCCCGCTCCTCGAAATCGGCGCGGTCGGCGGCCATGGTGTCGACGCGGATGCTGCTCTGCCTCAGGAAGCGCTCGCTGCCGACATGCATGTAGTAGCCGTTGACCCGGCCCTCGACGCCGAGCCCCACGCGGTACTCGGTCTCATCGGCCGGCGGTAGCTGCACCTCGAACTCGCGCAGCTTGGCGCGCAACGCGTCGGCCACCGGGTGCGTGAAATTGGTCTCCGCCGAGACGGCCAGCGCCAGCAGGTGGTCGGGCGCGATATGCCGGTTCTGCGACAGGATCTCGACCACGTTCGGCGTGCCGTGGCTGAGCGTGCCGGTCTTGTCGAACACGATCGTGTCGGCGTGGGCGAGGCTTTCCATGTGGCCGCCGCTCTTGATGATGATGCCGACCCGCGCGGCATGGGTCATCGAGGCGAGCACGGTGGTGGGCGCGGCAACGCGGATGCCGGTGCCGTAGTCGACGATCACCAGCGACAGGAAGCGGTTGATGTCGGCGGTGACGGCGGCCGTGCCGACGGCGAGGCCGAGCGTCGGCAGGACCAGCCGGTCGGCGAAGCGCTCGGCATGGTTCTGCATCCGCGTGTCGCCGAGCGGCGCGGAATCGACCAGCTGGGCGATCTGCCCCGCCGTGGTCTGGGTCCCGACGCGGAGCGCGCGGATGGTCAGCTGGCCTTCGGTCACGATGGTGCCGGCGAAGGCCGATTCGCCGGCGACGCGCGGCACCGGCAGGCTCTCGCCGGTGATCGTCTTCTGGTCGACCGTCGCGCGGCCCTCGACGATCTCGCCGTCGACCGGGATCAACTCGCCGGGATAGACGACGACCAAGTCGCAGACCGCGAGCTCGCGCGCAGGGATCGAGACGATCTCGCCGTCGCGC
>DATGFU010000399.1:0-4682 GCA_035308865.1 Allostellaceae bacterium
TCGACAGCAAGGCCTCGAAGCATCTCCTGGAACTGGCCCAGGCCGAGGGCACGGAGCGCGAGGAGGAAGCCTATCGCGGGCTGGCCCGCACCATGAACCAGCACCTCAAGGACCTGGTGAGCCGGGACTACCGCAGCGCCGTCGCCGCGAGCTGGCGGAGCTCCGGCAAGGCGGGCGAGATCGCCCGCATCCTGACCGTCATGTACCTGCCGAACGAAGCCGCGCTGGAGCGCCTCGCGCGCGCGGATTCCGACTTCATCCGCCGGGCGACGCAGGAGCAGATCACGCCGGTCGGCCCCGCCGGCCTCGCCAGCATGATCGGCTTCGCGTCGGTCGAGATCAGCCTGCTCCGCCAGGTCGAGAACCAGGAGAAGATCGTCGCAGCCGCCGAACGCCTGCTCGAAAGCCTCGCCACCGCGACCGGGTTCATGGGCGGTGTCGGCAAGGGCATCCGCAGCGCCGCCGACGCCTTCGCACGGCTCTCCTCCAGCCTCAACGGCCGCGTCCTGCCGCGGGCGCGCGAGCTGACCAAGCTCGGGCTGCGGCCGAACAAGCCGATGCCGCCCAACCTGCCCGGCTACCAGGTGTTGGACCTGAGCACCGAAACGATCGAGGGCGAGGCGGCCGAGATCGACGAGCCGGCCCTGCCGCCGCCGGGGTGAGCGGCGGCTGCCGTTGAGACCGGAAGAGTGTTCAGCGCGGCGTCACCGTGTTCCGGAGCAGGTAGAACTCCTCCGTTTGCGGATCGTAGCAATGCAGGCCGTGCTTATGGGCGGTCTCGACGACGAAGGGCACGGCCTCGGCGTATCGCGGCCAGATCAGGGACATGTTGATAAAGTCGCCGAGAATGTTGTTGACCAACGGACCATCCGCCCAAACGGTATCCTCCGTCTCAGTCAAATCGGCGTACCGAGATAGGAGAGCCTCGACGAAGGCGACGAGTCGGGGCGAGCGGGGCGATTTTCCCATTTGATGTAGCGCCCAAACCCTTTCATGGAAGCCGGGGTTCTGAGGGTTGAGATCGAGGCCGGGAGCCCAGCAGTACAGGTGAGCTGTCATCCCGCTACGATTCAATCTCGGTCATCGCTCACGCCCATGCTCCCTCACCCGCGCCCCAGCGCGACAAATCCCGTGTTCCTGAACCCCGGCTTACCGTAGCGGAACGGCTTGCCGTCCAGCGTCTCCACGCGGCCGCCGGCGGCCTCCAGCACCGCCTGCCCGGCCGCGGTATCCCATTCCATGGTCGGGCCGAGCCGCGGGTAGAGGTCGGCCACTCCCTCGGCCACCAGACAGAACTTCAACGCGCTCCCGGCGACGATCCGATCGGCCACGCGGCGGCTGCCGAGGAAGGCCTCCAGCTCGGCCATGTCGGCATGCGACCGGCTGTAGGCGATCGTGGCCCCCGCTTCAGGGCAGCTTCGCGCCGCGATCGGCCGCGTGGCGCCATCGCGGTGCTTCTTGTGAGCGGTACCCGGCCCGGAAGCGGCATAGATCAGCCCCTTGGCCGGAATTCCGACCACGCCCAGGACCGGCACGCCATGCTCGACGAGCGCGATGTTCACCGTGAACTCGCCGTTCTTCTTGATGAACTCCTTGGTGCCGTCGAGCGGGTCGACGAGCCAGAACCGATCCGGCGCGACCTCGGGCAGGCCCTCGCGCTCGGCCAGTTCCTCGGCGATTACCGTCGTGCCGACCAGGCGGAGATGCTCGATGATGATCGCCTCGGCCGCGGCGTCAGCCTGGGTGACGGGTGAACGGTCGCTCTTGCGCGCCACGTCGAAATCGGTCTCGTAAATCTCGAGAATCGCATCGCCGGCCTTCCAGGCGGCCCGCTCGATCAGCTCCAGAAGCTCGTCGTACTCCGCCATGTTCATGCTCCCGCCGCCTGGATGGTTTCCCAGATCCGCTGTGGCGTCGCCGGCATGTCGATATGGGTGATGCCGTAGGGCCGAAGCGCGTCCACGATGGCGTTGATCACCGCCGGCGGCGCGCCGATCGCGCCCGCCTCGCCGGCGCCCTTGATGCCCAGCCGGTTGGTCCGGCACGGCACCACGTTCCACGAGAACTCGATCGCCGGCAGATGGTCGGCGCGCGGCAGCGTGTAGTCCATGAACGAGCCGGTCACCGGCTGACCGGAGTCCGGATCGTGGACCACGCCCTCGCACAGCGCCTGGCCGACACCTTGTGCAACCCCGCCATGCACCTGTCCGGCGAGCAGGAGCGGGTTCAGCACAGTGCCGAAATCGTCGACCGCGACGAAGCGGACGATCTCCGTGACGCCGGTGTCGGGATCGATCTCCACCTCGACCGCGTGCGTGCCGTTGGGATAGGTGCCGGCGCCGTCCGGCGGCGCCCACTCGGCGGTCTCCTCGAAACTGCCGGCCGCCACGCCCTTAGGCACGCGGCTGTCGAAGGCGGCCCTGACCACGGCATCGAGATCGATGTCGCGGTCGGTGCCGGCGATGGTGAAGGTGCCGTCGGCATAATCGATATCCGCTTCGGCCGCCTCCAACAGATGCGCGGCGATGCGGCGGCCCCGCTCGATCAGCCGTTCGGCGGCGAGATCGACCGCTGAGCCGGCGACCGGGATCGAGCGCGAGCCGCCGGTGCCGAAACCGTTCGGCGTCAGGTCGGTATCCCCCTGCACCACCTTGATCCGGTCCAGCGGCAGCCCGAACCGGTCCGCGGCGAGCTGGGCATAGGCCGTTGCGTGGCCTTGCCCGCCGGTCTGCGTCGGAACGAGGATCGTCGGCACGCCCGCCTCGTCGAAGCGGATCACCGCCGTATCCGGCGGCCCTCCCCCGCAGGCCTCGATGTAGCTCGACAGGCCGATGCCGCGGAGCCGCCCGCGCGCGGCCGCCGCCGCCCGCCGGGCGGCAAGCCCGTCCCGGTCGATCTGCGCCAGCGCCTCGTCGAGATTGCGGGCAAACTCGCCGCTGTCATAGGTGATCCCGAGCGCCGTTTTGAACGGCATCGCTTCCGGCGGGATGAAGTTGCGCCGTCGGAGCTCGGCGGGGTCCATGCCCAGCTCGCGCGCCGCCTTGTCGACCAGCCGCTCGACCACATAGGCCGCCTCCGGCCGCCCCGCCCCGCGATAGGCGTCGACCGGCGTCGTGTTGGTGAAGACGCAGCGCACGCGCACATGGGCCGCCGGCGTCCGGTAGACGCCCGTCAGCATGTTCGAGCCGGCATGGGTCGGCACGTACTGCGCAAAATTCGAAAGATAGGCGCCAAGGCCCGCGATCGTGTCGACCTTCACGGCCAGGAAATGCCCCTCCTCGTCGAGCGCCAGCTCGACATGGGTGACATGGTCGCGGCCTTGCGTGTCCGTGAGGAAGGCCTCGCTGCGGTCGCTCGTCCAGCGGACCGGCCTCCCCAGCTTCCGCGCCGCCCAGGTGACGAGACAGGTCTCGGGATAGCAGAAGGTCTTCATGCCGAACGCGCCGCCGACATCTTGCGTAGCGACGCGGAGCGAGTCCTCGGGAATGTGGAGTGCCTGCGACAGCATCCCGCGCAACGTGTGGACGCCTTGGCTGCAGCTGTGGAGCGTGGTGCGGCCGGTCGCCGGATCGGGGATCGCGAGGCAGCCCCGCGGCTCCATCGACGCAACGACGACGCGGTTGTTGACGAGGTCCAGCGAGACGACCCGCGCCGCCCCGGCGAAGGCCTTGGCGACCGCCGCGGCGTCGCCGGTCTCCCAGTCCACCGCGATGTTCGCCGGCACGTCGTCCCAGATGAGCGGCTGGCCGGGCTCGAGCGCGCGTGCGGTGTCGGTGACGGAGGCAAGCGCCTCGTAATCGACCTCGACCAGCTCAGCGGCATCGCGTGCCGCTTCCATCGTCTCCGCGACGATGAAGGCGACCTGGTCGCCGACATGGCGCACGCGATCCGTCGCCAGCACGAGGCGCGGCGGCGCGGCGGCCGGAGAGCCATCGCGATTGGCGACGGTCATCGCGGGGATCGGGCCGACTCCATCCGCCGCCAGGTCGGCTGCTGTATAGACGGCCACCACGCCCGGCACCGCCCGCGCCGCCGCCGTCTCGATGCCGAGAATCCTTGCATGGGCATGTGGCGACCGGAGCACGAAACCGATGGCTGCCGCCGGCTCGGGCACGTCGTCGATGTAGCGGCCGCCGCCGGTCAAGAGCCGCGAATCCTCGGTCCGGCGAACCGCCTGACCCATGCCGAATTGTCCCATGACCGCTCCGCCATCCGCCAACCGCCCGAGGATAGGAGCAACACCTGCCGCCGCGCCATGTCCTCTTGCACCGCAGCATGAAGATTCCGGGCGGCCGGTCACTCCTCCTCGAGGCGCTCCATGTCCTCGTCGCTAAAGCCGAAATGGTGGCCGATCTCGTGGACCAGCACGTGCCGGACGATGTCGGCCAGATCCTCGCCGGTCTCGCACCAGTAGTCGAGGATCGGCCGGCGATAGAGGTAGATCATGTCGAGGCTGGAGCGCGCGGCGGCCGTGGACTGGCGGGTCAGCGCGACGCCGCGATAGAGCCCGAGGATGTCGAACGGGCTTTCGAGATCCATCGCCGCCTCGGTCTCCTCGTCGGGAAACTCCTCGACCCGGATCACGACGTCCCGGACATGGCGGGCGAGCACGTCTGGAATGGTCTTCAGCGCCGCCTGGGCCATGTCGTGAAGATCGGCAAGGCTGGGCGGCAGGAGGGGCT
>DATGFU010000400.1:0-7774 GCA_035308865.1 Allostellaceae bacterium
CGCCGTCAGTGATTAAAGCGGAGATGCCGTTTATACAGAAGGTTTTAGCGGCGGCGTACCCCCATGGTCTCCCGGACCTATCAAAAACTATGTCGCTATCACCCGATCCGTAACGGCTCGGTTCGGGTGTCCAATAGCGGCAGACCCTGAGAGGGAGCCTACGACAGAATCGTGCTGCGCTGTCGGAATAGGCCTAAACTGAATCCCGTGGTTGTGGTCCGCAGGCTCGCGCTTGGCCCATCGTCATGTTCCTGATCAGGAACGACCTCCCGTGACCGAGCGCGTCCTGCCGGGCACGCGGCCGCGCCCGGTCCTCTACCTTCTGCTGTTCATGCCGATGGGCATCACCAACGGCTACATCATCGTGGCGCTGGCCTATCTGCTGTCGCAGGCCGGCGTGAGCGTGGGCGCGATTGCCGGGCTGGTCGGCTTGAGCCTGCTGCCGTCGACATGGCGTGCGGTGTGGGCGCCGCTGGTGGATGCGACGCTCTCCGTCCGCGCCTGGTACGTGATCTCGGCGGCGGCGAGCGGCGCGCTGATGGCGCTGACCGGCTTCGTTCCCGCCACGCCCGGCAATCTCGGCGTGATCGAGCTTCTGAGCTGCGGCTTCTCGCTGGCGGCAACGGTGACCACCATCGCGGCCTCGAGCTTGATGGCGCATGGCACCTCGGAGGACGAGAAGGGCCGCGCGGGCGGCTGGAGCCAGGCCGGCAATCTTGGCGGCAGCGGGCTCGGCGGCGGCCTGGGGCTTTGGCTGGCGGAGCATGCGCCGGTCTGGGTCTCGGGCACGGCTCTGGGCCTTATCTGTCTGGCGACGGCAATCGCCCTTCTCTTCCTGGAGGAACCGACGGCCGAGCACCGCAGCTACAGCGTGCTGCGAAGCTTGTGGAATGTCGCGCTCGAGTGCTGGGCGCTGCTCAAGACGGCGCGCGGTGGGATCGTCTTCTTCCTGATGCTGCTGCCGCTCGGCCAGGGGGCGGCGCAGAACCTGTGGTCGGCCGTGGCCGACGACTGGCACGCCAGCGCCGATGCCAACGCGCTCGTCAACGGCGTGCTCGGCGGCGTGGTGTCGATGGTGGGCTGCCTGGTCGGCGGATGGATCTGCGACCTCATCGACCGCAAGACGTCCTACATAGCTTTTGGTCTTCTCCTCGCCGCGTCGGCGGTCGCTATGGCGATCGCCCCGCGCACGGAGGCGATGTTCATCGCTTTCGTGCTGCTCTATGCCTTTGTGACCGGCTTCTGCTACGCCGCCTACGCTGCCGTGGTGTTCGAGACGATCGGCAAGGGCGCGGCCGGCACCAAGGCGAACGTGCTGAGCGGCATCTCGAACGCGCCCCTGATCTACGCGGGAATCCTCGACGGCTGGGGGCATGACCGCTGGGGCGCGGACGGCCTGCTCTATACCGATGCGGCGCTCGGCGCGGTCGGCGCGACGATGTACATTGCAGCTGCGGTGCTTCTGGCACGCCTTATGCCGTCACGCGCGCCGGCACCCGCCTGAACGATCCGCTTGCGACACGGTTCGCAACGCGTGCCCCGCGGCGGCGGACTTCAGCTGTCCAGGACCTTGGGGATCAGACTGGGACCGGCTCGCCGATCAGCGCATCAGCCGGGATATGATAGGTGTCGTGCAGCCGCCGAATCTGCGGCAGGGTGAACCCCTTCGCACCCCGGCGGATCTCGGAAAACCCGACTGACGGTGCCCAGCACCGGCTTCAGGTCGGCAGGCGCAAGGTCGTGCTGATCCATCAGGTATTCCAGGACCTCGGCCGGCGCCACCGGTTCAGACGGCCAGCGCTGCGCCTCGTAGGCTTCAAGGATCTGAGCTTGCGCGCGCAGGCGGGCGACATCCGCCGGATCGGTCGATGCGGCGAGCTTGGCGACGAGGGCCTGGGCCTCAGCCAAATCCTCTTCGGTCTCGATAATCACCAGGTTTGCCCGCATCATACTGTCTCCGCGTTGATGGCGTCGTATTCGCCGTGGGTTCCGAAGAACCGGATCCCGACCACGGTTGCCGCATAGTTGCCGCCGTCACGCCACCGTGAAGCCCTGCCAGAACGGGTCGGCGCGGTCGATCCAGATCGTGTTGAAGCCGGTGGCGATGGCGGAGCCTTCGACCGAGGGAATGATAGCCGGGCGGCCGGCGAGTTCGGTCGCCGCCTCGATCCTTCCGATGAAGCGGCTGCCGATGATGCTCTCGTGGACGAAGGTGTCGCCGGGCTTGAGCCGGCCCTTGGCGGCGAGCTGCGCGAGGCGGGCCGAGGTGCCGGTGCCGCAGGGGCTGCGGTCGATGGCGCGCTCGCCGTAGAACACGGCGTTGCGGCCGTCGCCGCCGAACTTTGCCGCGTCGGCCCAGAGGATGTGGCTGACGCCGCGGATTGTCGGGTCGAGCGGATGCACCGGCTCGATCGCCGCACGCACGAGGCGGCGGACGACCGGGCTGAGCTCCAGGATCCGGGCGGGCCCCAGCGCGTCGATGCCGTGGTAGGGGCCTTGCGGCTCGATGATGGCGTAGAAATTCCCGCCATAGGCCACGTCCACGGCGAGCGGCCCGAAGCCGGGCACCTCGATCGCGACAACCTCGGCCGCGAGGTAGGCGGGCACGTTGCGCAGCTTCACCGCGGTCACGCGCTCGCCTTCGGTGCGGTATTCGATATCGACGATGCCGGCCGGCACGTCGAGGCGGAGCTTCCCCTCCTCGCGCGGCTGGATCAGCCCGTGCTCCAGCCCGAAGGTGACGATGCCGATCGTGCCGTGGCCGCAGATCGGCAGGCAGCCGCTGGTCTCGATGTAGAGGATCGCGGCGTCGGCGTCGTCGCTTGTGGGCGGGTAGAGGAGACCGCCCGACATCATGTCGTGGCCGCGCGGCTCGAACATGAGCCCGGTGCGGATCCAGTCGAAGCGCCGGATGAAATCCTGCCGCCGCTCGCTCATCGAGCGGCCGTGCAGCAGCGGCGCCCCGCCGGCCACGAGGCGCACGGGATTCCCCGCGGTGTGGCCGTCGATGCAGAAGAAGGTGTGGCGCATGGCTCTATCTTCCCTCTCCGCCCCTGGGGGCGGAGAGGGTCAGGGTGAGGTGGGGGAAGCTCGGAGCGTCGGTGACACCCACCTCACCCCGACCCTCTCCCCCCTGAAGGGCGGAGAGGGAGTATTGCGGCGTCATCGCCTACACCACCGGCCGCGTCGCTGCGGCAGCTTCGACCATCGCGGTCACCTCGGCGCGGCGCGCGCCTTCGAGGGGCAGGCGGGGCGGGCGGACGCGTTCGGCGCCGCGGCCCATGATCTGCTCGGCGAGCTTGATCGACTGGACGAGGTCGTGCTCGGCATCGAGGTGCAGGAGCGGCATGAACCAGCGATATATCCGGAGCGCCCTCGCCAGGTCGCCGCGCGCGGCTGCCTCATAGAGCGCCACGGATTCGCGCGGGAAGGCGCTGGTCAGGCCGGAGATCCAGCCCTCCGCCCCCAGCATCAGCCCCTCCAGCGCCACGTCGTCGAGCCCGGCCATCAGCACGAAGCGGTCGCCGAAGGCGTTGGCGAGGTCGGTGAAGCGACGCGTGTCGGGCGCGCTTTCCTTGATCGCGACGATGTTGGCGCAGTCGGCGAGGCTGCGGAGCACCGGCAGCGTGATGTTCACGCGATAGGCCGGCGGGTTGTTGTAGAGCATGATCGGCAGGTTGGTGGCCGTCGCCACGGTGCGGAAATGCGCCGCCAGCTCATGCTCCTTGGGCACGTAGACCATGGCCGGCAGGACCATCAGCGCATCGGCGCCGATCGCCTCGGCATCGGCGGCGAAGGCGGCGGCGCGCGGGGTCGTCAGCTCCGAGACGCCCGCGATCACCGGCACGCGGCCGGCGACGGTCTCGCAGGCGGCGGCGAGAACGCGGCGCTTCTCCTCCGGCTCCAGCGAGTTGTTCTCGCCGCAGGTGCCGAGCAGCACGAGCCCGTGCACGCCGTCGCGGATGAGCGCGTCGAGATTGCCCTGGGTCGCGTCGAGATCGACCGATAGATCTGGCCGGAACTGCGTCGTCGCCGCCGGGAACACGCCGCGCCACCGCATCGCTCGCCTCTTGTGCCGGGGATGGAACCGTCTTCACTATACCAAATCGAGTAGCCGGCAAGGGCGCTGTCGGTCGCGCCGGATCCCTGGGGAGGAGACCATGCGCGCCAAGATATGCGCCTTCGCTGCGTGAAACACCACGGCCGGCACCCCCCTCCCCCTGACCCCCTCCCGCAAGGGGAGGGGGAGCTTCCTGCCGCTGTATTCCCCCTCCCCTCGCGGGAGGGGGGCAGGGGGAGGGGCCGCACCGGCGCATCCGGCTTATCTCCGCGCCCATGGGGGAGGAAACCAGCATGACCTCGACGTTCCGCGCGCTTGGGCTGGCGATCGCGATGCTGGCGGCGGATCCCGTCATGGCGGCACCGGTGGATGATCTTCACGCGATCCTGAAGGACTACGACCGCTACACCGACGAGGCCGATCCGATCGAGGCCGGCCAGCACGGCAATCTCGCGGCGGCGCGGCTGTGGCCCGACGATTCGCCGGCGGCGGTCCAGGCGCGCCGCAAGCAGCTCGAATCCTTCCGCGACCGGCTGAAGGCGATCCCGGCGGGCGCGCTTTCCGGCGAGGACGCGCTCAACCGCGACCTGCTGGCCGACCGGGTGGCGCTGGATCTGGACGGGTTCCGGTTCGACGAGGAGCGCATCCCCTTCACCAGCGACGAGGGGTTCTTCGTCACCCCCGCCTACATGGCGGAAGCGACGCAGCTCGTCGACAAGGCGCAGGTCGACGCGTATCTGGCGCGGTTGGCCGCCTTTCCCGCCTATTACGACCGCGAGCTGGCCAATCTCCGCCGCGGCATCGAGACCGGCTGGACCCAGCCGCGCATCACCGCGCTGGCGGCTAGCAAGACGACGCGGGCGGCGGCCGACCTGCCGCCGGAGCAGAGCGCGCTGATGGAGCCGCTCGACAAGCTGCCGACCACGATGCCGGACGCCGCTTCGCTGAAGGCGCAGGGGCTCGAGATCATCAGGACCAAGGTCAAGCCGGCCGAGGTCAAGGTCGCCGAGTTCTTCGAGCACGAGTACCTGCCCAAGGCGCGCGAGACGATCGGCGCGTCGGCGCTGCCGCAGGGCCGCGAATATTACGCCTATCGCGTGCGGCGCGAGACCACGACCGACCTGACGCCGGACCAGATCTTCGACCTCGGCAATTCCGAGATCGCGCGCATCCGCAAAGCCATGGACGCGATCATCGCCGAGACCGGATTCAAAGGGTCTTTCAAAGATTTCCAGGCGTTTCTTCGCACCGACAAGCAATTCTACGTGACCACCCGCGAGGCGCTGATGGAGAAGGCGAGCCGCCTCGCCAAGCGCGTCGACGACAAGCTGCCGCAGTATTTCGGGAAGCTGCCGCGGCTGACCTACGGGGTGCGCGAGGTGCCGCGGGCGATCGAGGAGGGCTACACCTCGGCGCGCTACAATCCGGGCAGCCCGGAGCAGGGCATCGCCGGCGGGCTGATGATCAACACCTCGCATCTCGACCAGCGGCCGCTCTACGAGCTGCCGGCGCTGGTCGCGCATGAGGGCGTGCCGGGACATCACCTGCAGATCGCGCTGGCGCAGGAGCAGCAGGGCGTGCCGTTGTTCCGCCGCCGCGACGACATCACCGCCTTCGTCGAAGGCTGGGCGCTCTATTCCGAGCAGCTCGCCGGCGAGATCGGGCTCTATTCCACGCCCTACGAGCGGTTCGGCCTCTTGTCGATGGAGATGTGGCGGGCCTGCCGGCTGGTGATCGACACCGGCATCCACTGGAAGGGCTGGACCCGCGACCAGGGGGTGGCGTGCCTGAAGGACAATTCTGCGCTCGCCGACAAGAACATCCAGAACGAGGTCGACCGCTACATCGCCTGGCCCGGCCAGGCGCTGGGCTACAAGATCGGCGAGCTGAAGATCATGGAGCTGAGGAACCGCGCCCAGGCGGCGCTGGGCCCGAAATTCGACTACCGCAGTTTCCACGACGCCGTGATCGACGAGGGCGTGATGCCGCTCAACCTGCTGGAACGGCGGATCGATAAATGGATCGCGGAGAAGAGGGGGTAACAATCCATGAAGTTGCTTATCGGAATTGGCGCTGCTGTCATCATAGCCGTGGCACTATTCTGTGTCATTCGCAGTTTCATTGTCGTTCCAGCTTCTGTGACGATAGGAAATATCCCGTCAATTGTTGAACAACTGAAGGAAGAAGGTAAAAACGGCTCATGGGCGGTATTGGTATTTACTCCGAACGGTGCGCAGACTAATCAGGATAACTCGATCAACCTTCAGTATTCAATCGAAGATGGACATATGGGATTGGACTGGGTTTTGCTGGGGCCCCGTAACATCGCGGATAAGGACAAGATAATGGCATTTGCGACGGAGCGGCGGCATGTTGTCACCGAGCGCGAACTTAATGGGGTCCGATATTTAAGAATCGAGGATGATCTTATTTCACAACTTGGTGCCGAGATCATCACTGAGTTCTATCACATCGATCAGCACGGGAAGGTCAGTCTGATTACGGACGGATTTGATTGGCAGAGCGGCGGGAGCAAAAAATGAAGCGCATTCCGCCGCCGGAGGCGACCTATCATGCCCGCGCCGAGGGGATCACACGGTTGGTCGACGATGATGCCCCGCCACGGCAGAGTCGAAAGCTTGCCTACACGTTCGAAGATATGCCGTTCGCCCTGATACAACGAATTGCCGGCAACCGGATGGACCTTGGGTACGTGCCGCTTGACGCTCTGATGGACGAATGACCGACGTCGCTGCCGTACCCCGCCCCCTACAGCTTCGATCCCCCGTCGACGCGGAGCGTGTCGCCGGTGATCCAGCGGGCCTTGTCGGAGGCGAGGAAGGCGATCGCATCGGCGATGTCGTCCGGCCCGGCGATCCGTTTGAGCGCCTGCATGGCGAGCGCGATGCCCCGGCCCGTCTCGGTCTTGGTGAAGCTCGACATTTCGGTATCGACGACGCCCGGTGCGACGGCGTTGACGCGGATGCCGCGCTCACCCAGCGCCTGGGCGAAGTGCTTCACCAGCGTGTCGACGGCGCCCTTGGTCGCGGCGTAGGCCGCGAGCGTGCCGACCGAAGCGTGCGCCGTCAGCGAGGATACGAAAACGACGCTGCTGCCGCTGCCGAGGATCGGCAGGAGCTGCTGCACCAGGAAGAACGGCGCGCGGACATTCACCGCATAGAGCCGGTCGAAATCCTCGACCGTCATGGCCTCGATCGTCGCGGATTTCGAGACGCCGGCATTGGCGACGAGGATGTCGAGCCGGTCGCCGACGATGCGGCGGGTCTCGGCGGCAAGCGCATGCGGCCCGTCGGCGGCGGCCATGTCGGCGGCGACGGCTTCGGCCGTGCCGCCCAGCTCGCGGATCTCGCGCACGACCGCATCGGCCTCGGCGGCGCCGCTTCCGTAATGGACCAGCAGCTGCGCACCCTCCCGCGCAAGGGCCAGCGCGCTGGCGCGGCCGATGCCGCGCGAGGCGCCGGTGACGAGGGCGGTCTTGCCGGAGAAGGAGGCGGTCATGGGGCGGTCTCCTTAAGGCGGGGCGACGGCGGCTCAGCCGGCGCCGGTCTCCTCGATGGAATCGACGCGATTGGGATAGAAGGCGAGGTGGTCCTTGATGATCGAGACGGCGTCAAAGGGCGTCTCGTAGGTCCACACCGCGTTGGCGGCGCGCTCGCCGCCGGAGGGGATGCTGAAATAGGAAGCGTCGCCCTT